>JAJFKD010000121.1 GCA_021773405.1 Porticoccus sp. | reverse complement strand
CAAATAGGCAAGTAATAGCCAGATAGCTGCGACTTTACCTCCTTCATTGGGAAAGCAGGCACCAATTACCAGAGCACCAAAGCCTAGACCAGCTTGAATAATACCCAGTGAAAATTTGGTGGGTGTTGAGGGTTCAAAATTGCGTTTTGCTAATCCTGTCCAAAGTAGGGCAAACAGAGGGGCAAGTAACATGATAAACATGGGGTTAAGGGCCCCAAATTGGGAGGCTTTAACCTCAATTCCTAAAACTTCTCTATCGACTACACGATCAGCATAAAGGGTCATGGATGCTGCGGTTTGCTCAAAAAGTGCCCAGAATATAACAGTAGAAAAAGTCAGGACCATTAGCACGGACATGCGTCCGCGCTCTATGGAATTACACCGTGTCAGGATAAACCACAAGATACCGAGGGCGACAATAATAGACAGTCCATTTAATGACCATTCCACCAGGTGCGTAGCCTGTACCAGTTGCCATATGCCAATGACGGATAGCAAGCTGCCAAGGTAAATGAGTTTTTCTCTGTTAAGCCCAGGAAGCACTTTATGTCCAAGTAACAGGGATTCCTTTAGTCTTGTCGGGTCATGGGGTTCTGCATGGCCTTGTAGGTATTGTTGTCCATACAGAAATATGGCTAAACCAATTAACATGCCTATCCCAGCAGCACCAAACCCGTAACGCCAGCCCAATGTTTCTCCCAGGTAGCCACAGAGAATCGTAGCTATAAAAGCACCGATATTGATACCCATATAAAAGATGGTAAAGCCACTGTCTCTGCGTGAGTCATTTTCACCGTAGAGTTTGCCCACAATGGTTGAAATGTTCGGTTTTAAAAAGCCAACACCTACAATAATGAGTGCAATGGAAAAATAAAAAACCTGTAAAGCACGGTTGTCTCGAATAATTTCACCATTGAGATATTCAGCCGGGTGACCCTCTACAGCCATACCTAAATGGCCCAGTACCAGCAGGCAACCCCCAAATATAACGGCCTTGCGCATACCGAGATAACGATCTGCTAACAATCCGCCAATCACCGGTGTGGAATAGACCAATGCAGCATAACTGCCTAATACATCGAGCCCCATGGCATCAGTGAATAAGTGATATTTTGTGAGATACAGGAGCAGCAGGTATTTCATGCCATAGAATGAAAAGCGCTCCCACATTTCTGTAGCAAAACAGATATAAAGGCCCTTTGGGTGGCCCAGAAATTGATTTGTTATAGCTTGATCTGTTGAAAGTTGATCAGAGTGCATAGTCATTTTTTAGCCATGCCTGGGATATTTTATTTTTATGATGAGAGAGATAGTAACTTTTTTTATGAAGACTAACTATTTTTGAGTTGTGCATTTTTTATATTTGTTTCGCTCCACTGATATTAGTTGCATAGCAACGGCGCACTCCGCTAGCATGACCGTGTGAAGGTTTTTGACGAGATGACGGAGAAATCTAAGGTGTCTGAGCAATCTGTTAACGAAGCGGTAAGAAAGGCAAAAAAGGACTATGGTGTATCTGAAACCCTGGCCCCATCAGATTTAAATTCGCTGTTAGATATTTTGAGTCAGTCCGTTCGTGATTATTCGCAACAGCCTGCTGTGACATCACTGGGCAATACCCTCAGTTACAAAGAGCTAGATCGATTATCAACGGCTTTTGCTGCTTACCTGCAACAACACACGAACTTAAAACAAGGAGATAAGCTGGCTATTCAGATGCCCAGTTTGTCCCAGTATCTGGTTGTTGCATATGGCGTCTTTAAAGCGGGTTTGGTTGCTGTAAATATTAACCCTCTCTACACAGAGGATGAATTGGATTATCAGTTTAACCATGCCGATGTTAAAGCGGTGGTGGTGTTCGATAAATTTTTGCCTGTTGTTGAAGCGGTGCGAGAAAAAACACCTATCGAATATGTGTTTGTTACATCCCCATTTGATTTACATCCACCAATTAAGCGGACTTTAATGTCTGTAGTGCTTAAGTTGTTAGGTAAAGCCGTACCCTGTGGTAAGGCTATTCCATTGCGTACGGCACTGGATGTAGAGACTCATAATTTTACCCCGGCTAATTTGTCCTCAGATGATATGGCCTTGTTGCAATACACTGGAGGCACTACTGGTGTTTCCAAGCCAGCGATTATCAGCCATGGGAATATGGTCAGTGTGACGCGTCAAGGTAGTGAAATGTTACAACTTGCTTCGGCAGAATTGGGAAAAGAGCGCATTGTTTCGCCATTGCCGTTGTACCATATTTACGCATTCGCATTGTCTATCACTACTGGTGTTCATTTAGGTGCACATACACTGTTGATCCCAAATCCTCGGGATATTAATGGTTTTGTGAAATTGATGAGGAAGTGGCCTGGTTCCATTTTTTCTGGGTTAAACACCTTGTTTGTCGCTTTGATTGAACATAAAGATTTTTCCAAAGTAGATTTTTCGTCATTAAAAATTACGCTCTCTGGTGGATCGGCCCTGGCTGAGGCGACAGGGGGGTATTGGAAAGATATTACTGGTTGTGAAATTTGTAACGCCTATGGCCTCACAGAGGCTTCGCCAGTGGTTTCATTTAGTCCTCCTGGTGCAAATAAATCTGGCTCAGTGGGTATTGCCGTAGCTAATACAGAATTACGAATTGCTGATGCGGAAGGGCAACCCCTTGCTGTCGATGAGCATGGGGAAATTTGGGTAAAAGGCCCTCAGGTTATGCAGGGTTATCTCGATTTTCCCGAAGAGACAGCGAAAACAGTGACCGAAGATGGTTGGCTGAAAACTGGCGATGTTGGTTCCGTTGATAGTGATGGCTTTTTGTTTATTCATGATCGCCAGAAGGACTTAATTATTGTTTCTGGATTTAATGTTTATCCGAACGAAATCGAGAGTGTGGTTTCCCATCACCCTGATATTACTTACTGTGCTGTCATTGGTGTTCCCGATGATCATTCAGGTGAAGCGGTAAAATTATTCCTTGTTAGTGCTAATCCTGATTTGACCGAAGATGATGTGCGCGCATTTTGTAGTGAAAAATTGGCACGTTATAAGTGGCCTACTTATGTTGAATTTAGGGATGAATTGCCGCTTTCCAATGTGGGCAAGGTGTTGCGCCGCGAATTACGTGATAATTAGTAAAGGCTGCGTGACAGTTAGTTTATGAGTGATGAAATAAACCAGTGGCGAGATAAGCTCGCCGAGTGCCGTAGTTCTGATCGTTACCGCCTTAATCAACAGCTCAACAAAATTTTACAGCGAGCTAAGTCTGGAAAACCCTTTGACCGTGATTTAAAACAGTTTACCGATAAACTTGAACGTTCACGGCAACAAGTCATTAGCCGTCAAGCTAGCATCCCGGTTATTCAATATCCGGAAGAGTTACCTATTGCTGAGCGCCGGGGGGATATTAGCGAGGCGATTGCTAAACATCAGGTTGTGGTTATTGCGGGTGAAACGGGTTCAGGTAAAACCACTCAGTTACCGAAAATTTGCTTGGAATTAGGCCGAGGTGTTATGGGAATGATTGGTCATACCCAGCCTCGCCGAATTGCCGCTAGAACTGTGGCTAGCCGTATTGCGGAAGAATTGGCCCAGCCATTGGGCCAGACAGTGGGTTATCAGGTTCGGTTTAATGAAACCAGCAGTGAAAATACGCTGGTTAAGTTAATGACAGATGGTATTTTACTGGCTGAAATCCAGCATGACCGATACTTAAATAAGTACGACACCATCATTATCGATGAGGCCCATGAGCGAAGCCTTAATATTGATTTTCTTCTGGGTTACCTGAAAAACATTCTGCCAAAACGCCCAGATTTAAAAGTCATCATTACGTCAGCAACCATTGATGTAGAGCGCTTTTCTCGGCATTTCAATGATGCGCCTGTTATTGAGGTTTCAGGGCGTACTTATCCGGTGGAAGTTGAATATATTCCTTCACAGGAAGAGCGAGATTTGGCACAGTCAGTGTTGGAGACCGTTGAGCATATTCTGACGTTACCAAAGCAGGGAGGGCAACCGAGTGACATTCTTGTTTTCCACAGCGGTGAAAGGGAAATACGAGAAACCGCCAATGTGTTAAGAAAGGCTCAATTGAGAAATTTGGAAGTAGTCCCTTTATATGCTCGGTTAAGCCTTTCAGAGCAAACTAAAGTATTTAAGTCTCACCGGGGAATAAGAGTCGTATTGGCAACGAATGTGGCAGAAACCTCGCTTACCGTGCCGGGCATTCGCTATGTGATTGACCCTGGTACAGCAAGGGTGAGTCGTTATAGTTATCGCACTAAGGTCCAACGTTTACCCATTGAAGCCATATCCCAGGCTAGCGCAAACCAGCGTAAAGGGCGCTGTGGTCGTATCAGTGAAGGTGTGTGTTTTCGTCTTTATAGTGAAGAAGATTTCACTGCCAGGTCTGAATTTACTGACCCCGAAATTATTCGGACCAATTTAGCTTCCGTTATCCTGCAAATGCTGCGTTTACGTATTGGGGATATTAGAGACTTCCCCTTTGTCGATGCACCGGATCAGCGTCTGATTAATGATGGCTTTAATTTATTGCAGGAGTTGCAAGCAGTTAACAAAAAGGGCGAGCTGACGTCTATTGGACAACAGCTTTGCCGGATTCAAGCAGATCCTAAAATGGGGCGGATGCTATTGACCGCTTCGAAGGAAGGGGCTCTAAGAGAAATATTGATCATAGTTGCTGCATTGAGTGTTCAGGACCCTCGTGATCGTCCTTCGGATAAGCAGCAAGCAGCGGATGAAAAACACCGTCAATGGAAGGATAAAGAATCTGATTTCGTCACGCTGGTCAATCTTTGGCAACATTTTGAGCAGCAACGGCAAGACCTGAGCCGAAATCAATTTGAAAAATATTGCCGACAGAATTTTGTATCACCATTACGTATGCGTGAATGGCGAGATTTGCACCACCAGCTTCATGGGGCTTGCCGTGAATTAAAACTCACAGAAAACAAACAGCCAGCAGGCTATGAAGCTGTTCATCGCTCACTGTTAAGCGGGCTACTTGGGAATATTGGCTTTCAACGTGCTGACGAAGAGGTTGAAGGTGACAGTCAAAATAAACCCAAGCGTCGTGGTCAAGCAGAATTTAGTGGTGCACGAAATCGTAAGTTTTATGTGTTCCCCGGTTCCGGATTGAATAAGAAGCCTCCGAGATGGTTGATGGCAGCGGAAATGATTGAGACCTCTCGATTATTTAGCCATTACAACGCCAAAATTGATCCGGATTGGTTACCTTCGTTGGCCTCGCATTTGGTAAAAAAGAATTATAGCGAGCCTCACTATAGTGTCCGTAATGGCCAGGTTATGGCCTACGAAAAACAGACATTATATGGACTGCCTATCGTTGAAAAACGTCGTTGTGGCTATGGGAAAATAGATCCAGTTTTATCCCGGGAAATATTTATCCGTTCCGCCTTGGTGGAAGGTGAGTATCGAGGTAAAGGCAACTTTTTTAAGCATAACCAGAAGCTTCAGGAGAGTTTGCAGGATATTGAATCCCGTACCCGCCGTAGGGATGTTTTGGTAGACGACCAGGTCATGTTTGATTTTTATAGTGAGCGAATCCCGTCGGATGTGGTTAATTTAGCGGGCTTTGAGCACTGGCGAAAACAGCAGGAAAATCGAGAGTCAGAAGGAGGACTAAAAGATAGCTCCCGATTGCTGTATATGGATGAAGAGTTATTGAGTCAGGGGCAGGCCGGCGGCCTTGATGAATCTCAGTTTCCTGATCATATTTCGTGGCAGGGAACCCGCTATCCATTGAGTTATCACTTTGAACCTGGGCATTCGGAAGATGGCGTTAGTGTTACCGTCCCCGTGAGCATTCTGCACCAAGTGCCGTTATATCGCTTTGATTGGTTGGTTCCTGGAATGCTGCGGGATAAATGCATTGCTTTGATTAAGTCGTTACCTAAATCACTGCGCCGTAACTTTGTTCCTGTTCCCGATTATGTTGATAGGGCTCTCGCTTCCATGAAGCCCGAAGATATTTCACTGATGGAAGCATTGGGGTGTCGGCTAAAAGCGTTGTCTGGGGTGACTATTTCAGAACAAGATTGGCAGCAAGTTAACTTGGAGAGTATTTATTCCTTGAATATCAAATTAATTGATGAGCAGGGAAAATTATTGACTATGAGCCGAGACTTAGCTGAATTAAAAGCTAATTATCGGGGCAGGGTAGCGGATTCGATTGCTCAAACCAGCCATGTGAGCATAGAACAGGAAAATGTGGAAAGCTGGGATTTTGGCGAGTTGCCAGAAATTTATTCCATTGAGCAGCAGGGGTTATCAATACGTACATATCCAGCATTGCTCTTGGAAAGGGGTAAGGAAAAAGATCAGATTAATCTAAGATTATTAGACAATCCAAATACAGCATTGAATAAGACAGTGGTTGGGTTAGGGGCGCTATATCAACAGGTATACCCTGAGTCAGCAAAGTATCTTCGCAAACAATTATTAAAGGGATTGGATCTACAGCTTAAATCTGCTGTGTTGCCTGGGAAGGGTATTCTTATACCTTTGATTATTGATATGGCTTATAGGCAGGCGCTTCTTGAAAGCAGGCCTATTCCTCGTTCATCCGGTGATTTTGATAAGAGCTACAAGGAGGGGAAAAGTCAGATTGTTTCAGTGGCTAATGAAATTGAATCTTTGATAGTCACTATGTTGCCTCTATTATCTGAGATACGAAAAACATTAAAAAAACAAAGTTTAACGGCTATGCATGCGGTAACAGATATTAACCAGCAATTAACCTATTTGTTTTCGCCCGAATATTTAGTCAGTGTTCCCATAGAGTGGTTAAGGAATTACCCCCGGTATTTAAAGGCAATTCAGAATCGTTTGGAAAAATTACCCCTAAACCCTAAGCAGGATAAAGAATCGTGGATGGTTCTGGATAAGTTAGAGCAGCGATTGGCCGATTTCTCTTATGATTGGTCAGATTTGCCATTATCGACTCAATCAGAGGTATGGAAACACCGTTTTATGTTACAGGAATATCGAGTTTCTTTGTTCTCTCAGCAGTTGAAAACAGTTTTTCCCATTTCGGATAAACGTATAGATGGGCATTGGAAGGGCTTGGCTAGCCTAATATCTAGTTATCATTCTGATGTTGGATCTAATGCTTGAGAGAATGTATAGAATATTTTACTAAATTAATAATTTCGCCTGAAACTTAATTTGGAACGCCCAGTCATAGTAGTCAGCTTCGCCCAGATGGGTGAACAAACAATTTAAAATAAATTTTATGGAGATTTAATCATGTCAAAACATAATCTGAAACCATTAGCTGTTGCTGTCGGCGCAGCATTTATGGCGTCTGTTGCATTAGCCCCTATGGCTTCTGCTGCTGAAAACCCTTTTCAGGCTAATGAGCTAAGTTCAGGTTATAACCTGGCTGATGGCCATGCTGAAGGCAAATGCGGTGAAGGTAAGTGTGGTGAAAGTAAGTCTGATGGCGAAGGCAAATGCGGCGAAGGCAAATGCGGTGAGAGCAAGTCTGACGGCGAAGGAAAATGTGGCGAAGGTAAGTGCGGCGAGAAAAAAGCTGCCGGTGAAGGTAAATGCGGTGAAGGCAAATGTGGCGATAAAAAATAATCGTTTATTTTTAGTTTGCTATAAGTTTGCCTATTCAGAGGTAAAGTATGAGTAACAACCGATTCCCAGTTCAAGGTGCGGGAGTAGGATTGAGGCGGGCCCTAATGGGCCCGTTGTCCTTTTTAAACAGTGACTCTGTGTCTACTAATCAAGTAGATTTTATGGAAGTTGCCCCGGAAAACTGGATTAATGTTGGTGGCCGTTACGGCAAACAATTCAGGGAATATACCGAACGTTTTCCTTTTATTTGCCATGGGTTGTCGTTATCTATTGGCTCTCCATCTCCCCTTGATTGGGAGCTTATTGGGCAAATTAAAAATTTTATGAAAGAGCATCAAATTCGCTACTACACCGAACATCTGACTTACTGTAGTGATGATGCACACCTTTACGATTTAATGCCTATTCCTTTTACAGAGGAGGCGATTAATTACACCGTAGACCGCATTTGTCAGATTCAAGATTTTCTTGGTCAGCGCATAGCTATGGAAAATGCTTCTTACTATGCCGCTCCCCAGCAGGAAATGAGTGAAATCGATTTTATTAATACTGTGCTTGAGAAGGCTGATTGTGGTTTGCTTTTGGATGTTAATAATATCTATGTCAACAGCATAAACCACCGCTATGATGCAGAGGTGTTTCTCAAACAGTTACCGGGTGAACGTGTTGTATATGTTCATGTTGCTGGTCACTATGTTGAGGCAGAAGATCTTAGGGTAGATACCCATGGTGCGGATGTTATTGACCCGGTATGGCAATTGCTGGATAAGGCTTATGAGCACTTTGGTGTTATGCCAACGTTACTTGAACGTGACTTTAATATTCCGCCTGTTAATGAGCTTCTTTCTGAAGTGAATCAAATCAAACAAATGCAGAGTGATAGGATGCTTTCTGAGCCTGTTAGCAGTGGCGAAGCTGCAGGAGCAAACCTGCTATGACTTCTCCTATAGCCAGTTTTCAGAAAACTCAATACGATTTTGCAGCCCACCTACGTGATCCAGATTTAAACCCTGCGCCAACGGATATAGAAGATCGACGGATGAAAATTTACCGCGATCTGGTTTATAACAATATTGAAACATTTATTAGCAGTGGGTTTCCTATACTCAGAAGCGTAATATCCGATGAACCCTGGCACGAAATGATCAGGGATTTTGTCAGTTGCCACCAAAGCCATACTCCTTATTTTTTGGAAATCAGCCAAGAATTTCTGCGTTATCTGCAAGAAGAAAGGGAAGAGCATGCTGATGATCCTGGTTTTATGCTGGAACTGGCTCATTATGAATGGGTGGAGCTAGCCCTTGATGTATCCCCAGAGGAAATTCCAGACAGGGATACGAGGGCAGATGAACTACTCTCATCAATACCTGAAGTTTCTCCGTTAGCTTGGCGATTATCCTACCAGTACCCTGTGCATAAGTTGGGCCCAAAATACCAGCCCCAAGAGCCTCCGGAACAAGCTACGTTTCTTGTGGTTTATCGTAACAGGGGGAACGAGGTAAAATTTCTTGAGACAAATGCTGTGACAATCCATCTGCTACAGTTGTTTGAAGATCAGGGTATTTCAGCAAGAGATGCACTGATCAATATTTCAGAACAGCTAGGCCACGATAGCCCTGATGTTGTCCTAACGAACGGGAAAAGTCTTGTTGATCAATTGTACTTATTGGATATATTGCTTTAGCAGAATATTGATACATTTCTTTGGATATAAAAAAAGCGGCTACCTATTAATAGGAGCCGCTTTTTTATGTCGTACTAACTTACATAGTACTTATGTCACGCCATGGTTTTTAGACCACTTTAGACAATTTGTAGCTGATCAAACTTACTTAAACTTGGTTTTGATATCCACTTGCAGGCGATCAAAGTCCAGTTCTTCAGAGCGAGTATGTTCACCGTACTCGTTATCAAAGTAAGTGATAGATAGAGAGGTGTTTTTGCTAAAGGCATAAGCAGTGTTGAACTTGTGACCTTTAACATCAGTACCGCCACCACCGAAGTCAGAATCAGTGAAGGCAGCGAATACTGCATCTGCTTCAAGATCTTGATAGGTATAGCCAAACTGCCAATCACCTTTATTCTTCGCTTTGCCCAGTTTGAAGCCTAGAGAAAAACCAGTATCTTCATCGGCATCACTGTTTTTCACGTAATCAGCAAAGAAGGTGGTTTTTACATCAGCAATTTTAGTATTCAACTCAGCGAATAATTCAACTGTTTCATAGTCATATTCGTAAACATCACCCATAAGTGTGTTTCCAAAACCGCCTGGATCATCGTCACCATCAAAAATTTGTGCAGCATTTTTGGAGCCTTCAACAGGAATGTAGAAGTAACTAGCACCAACTTTAACTTCCATGTTGTCAGCAATTTGGCCTTTATAACCGACCTGAACTCCTGCCATTTCTTCTACATCTTTAGAGCCACCTTTATTATCACTTTCTAGAAAGTGATAGGCTGCAGTGGCCCAGATAGTTCCATTATCATAGGTAACATGAGCACCTTCAGGGCGGTAGTCACCATCCCAAACTAGTCCATTTTTACCTACTTTGTAGAATGGATTTTTGGTTTTACCAGCAACTAGGTGAAGGTTTTCAGCAAACTTCCAATCGATAAAGGCCATGTCCAGGTTAATGCCTTTAGATGTGCCGTAGCCACCCAGAGATTGGTTGGATGATACGGGATCATCACTACCACTTGCTAAAGCAACACCGGCTTTAACATCATCAGTTACTTGTGCCGTCATACCAATTCGGGCGCGAACGCGGTTGCGATTGCGATCTTCATCAGTACGATCGTTATCAATTGTTTCAAAACGGTAGCGGAAATCACCGTGCCATTTTATTCTTTCTGCCCAATCACCTTTAGATTTAGCAGTGGCGATACCACGAATTTCAGTGGTTTGTGTTTCCATGTTTTCTACACGGTGGGATAAAGCCAGGATGATTTTTTTCAGATCATCTACATTGGCATTTGCCAGTTGGTCAGCAGTGATTGCTGATACAGAAACAGGTGTATCTTGTATGCCACCTGCTGCAAAAGTTACTGGGCTTAAGGTTAATGCACTAACAGCTAAGCAAATTGCGGTACGTTTCATTGTAAACTCCAATCCTTATTTCATGGCGTTGTGAGTAAAGTTGTTAAGCCTATTGCTGGCTTTTAAATCGTTGTCTGAGGTTTGGCTGGAACAGTATTAGGTGCCAGCCCTTTAACTCGTGGCCGACATTTTGTGATATTAATATTTCAGTTTTATGACGAAATTAGCATTTCATCAGCTAGAGCTGCGTAGAATCGGTGCTATGAATACATTTTTTGTGAATAAAACGCTTTTTTAAGGGGGTTTCGGCTATTGATTCTGTATACCTAAAAAAGAGGAGGGTGTAGAATCACGTGGTTTTAAAGGTGTAGACATTGTAAAGCCGGTTAAGCTTTATCTATAAAAGTACACTGGTTGTGTGAATGTTTATGAAGTCAGATACCTATAAATATAAAAGAAGTGCCAAAACGAGGGGGGAGAATTGCCCAATGAAATGGACAATGTTGTTGTTAACGGGTGTTTTGCTGTCAGGTCAGGTAGTAGCTGACTCTTCAGAAGAGACTCAGGATCCGTGGGAAGGTTTTAATCGTAAGGTGTTTGTGTTCAACGATACACTTGATACCTATGGACTAAAGCCGATCGCAAAGGGGTACAGAGCTATCACTCCAGACCCTGTTGAAGATGGTATTAGCAGAATGTTCTCAAACGTTGGCGAAATCGTTAATGTTGTGAATGACTTGCTACAAGGTAAATTCCGTCAAGCGGGTAACGATACTGGTCGTTTTCTGGTTAATACAACCGTTGGTCTCGTTGGCTTTTTTGATGTGGCTGATGATTTGGGTATGCCTAAAAATGAAGGCGAGGATTTTGGTCAAACGCTTGGTGTCTGGGGCGTTGAAGAAGGTCCTTATGTTGTACTGCCTTTCTTGGGGCCAAGCACTTTAAGAGATGGCCCAGCTAAAATCGTAGATTTTCTAGTAGATCCTATTTCTGAAATAGATCATGTTCCTACTCGGAATCAGATTCTTGGTGTAGATGTTGTCTCAGGTCGAGCAGATCTTCTTAAAGCAGAAGAGCTGATCAAAGGCGACAAATACAGCTTTATTCGTGATGTTTATCTACAACGTCGCGAGTATTTACTTAAAGATGGTAATGTAGAAGATGACTTTGGGGACTATGGCGAATAAACCCGCTAGAGTGAAACCTAAGATTTAAATAATCAGAAGCTGTGAACGTAATGGGGGTAGGGTGCCAGCTCTATCCCATAGTTCACAGCTCTGGATAACATATGGATAGTAACGACAAGCTTTTTATCGTCACTGATAGCTTGGAAGGTTGTCGGGCTCTAAAGCGGTATGTGGTTGATACTGACTGGAAAGTTTCGACGTTCGATGACCCTGATCAAGCAATTGATCGTATAAAACTTGAGCAACCTGCTGTTGTTGTTGTAGATCTTCCCTTAGATCTGATGCAGGAGAAGTTTGGCTTACTGCCAAGCTTGGATCTTGATACTGCCTATGTGGCAATTTTGCCCGAAGTAGACCCACGAGAAGTAGCCAAATTTTTTCATAATAATGCCTCTGATGTATTGATTAAACCGTTTGCAGACAAACGCTTTCGTCAAGCTATTGAGAGAGCCTCTGATTTTAAATGTCTTGTTCGCCAAAACCTAGAATACCGCGAGCAGTTGGAGACAACTAACCGGGAACTCCAAGATAGTCTACGTATTCTAGAATTGGATCAGATGGCTGGTCGGCAGGTTCAGAGCAGCTTGTTACCTTTGACCCCTTTTAAGAAGAATGATTACGAAATAGCCCATAAGATTGTTCCATCACTTTACCTCAGCGGAGATTTTGTGGGGTATAACGTGATTTTTGACCGCTATCTAGTATTTTACGTCGCTGATGTTTCAGGTCATGGTGCATCTTCAGCCTTTTTGACAGTATTATTAAAGTTTATTTTTAATCGTATCCTTCGCAGACACACGGCTCAAGATGACATTAATGTCATGTCCAAGGCTCCCGAAGGTTTCATTGAGCATATCAACAAGCAAATTATTGCACTTGGTTTAGATAAGCATCTGACTATCTTTGCCGCCTGTATTGATATGGAGCGAAATATCTTACGTTATTCTGTTGCTGCCCATATGCCTATGCCTGTTTTTGTTTCAGATGGTGATGTAAGAATGCTTCCTGGTAAGGGTAAGCCAGTAGGTATTTTTAGTGATTGTAGTTGGGATGTAGAAGAAATAATCTTGCCTGAAAAATTTGCCATGGTAACGGTATCTGACGGGGTGCTTGAATTTTTGCCAGGTGATTCTTTGAAAGAGAAAGAGCAGTATATTTGTGACACTATAGCTAAATCAGATGCCTCGATTGAGGAAATATGTGAGGGTTTGGGTGTTGATCAGGTAAAGGATGCACCTGATGATGTAACGGTTTTAACTCTACGTAGGGGGTATTGAGTGGAGCCAGGAAAAATTCTGGTATCAGAGCACGATGGCGCTTATGTTATAAAGCTAACAGGCGATGTTCGCGTGACCTTATGTACTTCTCTAAGTAATTATATGGAAGCTATTTTCCAGTCAGGTCATATATCGGAAGTGGTTGTTGATATGCTGGAAGCCGAAGGTGTTGATAGTACAACTCTGGGTTTATTGGCTAAATTAGCTATTCACTGTAACGATAAGTATCAAGTCAAGCCGGTAGTGTTTTGCCCTGATGAAAGCCTTTATAAGACTTTATCTGTTATGGGTTTGGATGATGTATTCGACATTGCTCAAACAGTTCCTTGTGAAGAAAATGACTGTGAAGAACTATCTATTATTTCTCCTAGTGTTGATGAAACCCGGGAACAGGTACTGGAAGCACACAGGTTGTTGTCGTCATTTAATGATAGAAATAAGCAGGAGTTTATGGATTTAATTTGTGCCTTGGAAGAGAGCAGTTAGACGCCTTTCTTTAACTCTTTTTTAGCGATTGTTTTGCCTCATGTTTACTTCGAATGAAATCAGAATGAGACACGTGTATTAATTCAGCAATACGTCGAATTATAGCTTCTTCATGCTTATCTAGTTGGTCATCAGCAAAGGCTACCTGCCAAAGGTTTTTCATTAAGTGATTTTTACTGTTCCGGTCAAAATGATCATTGACCAACCGGGTGAACTGGAACAAAGATGTTGCTTCATCTACTTCTTTTTGTGCCAACGAAATGAGTTGGCTTATTTCATCTTCATCTAGTTCAAACTGCTGTTCGAGTAGCTGTTTAATCACATTGAGTTCAGCGCTATCTAGATGACGATCAATTACCATTACCTCCACCATAAGTGATGCTGCGGCCAGCTGGTGTTGGTGGGCAATATCACCATCAGGGTTGCTGATTTCCGAGGTGAAAAACTGTTTGATTCGATCTATCACCGTGCTTGCTCCTGAAACCCTGCTAGCTCAAGTCCTGATAATTCAAGCAACATGGCCTCAAGTTTTTCCTGATCCTTTACAAAATTTCGAATACCTTCTGCCAGTTTTTCAGTTGCCATACCATTATTATTTACATGGTAGCGAAATGAGGCTTCATTGAAGCCTTGTGACTCGATTATTTGGCCAGTGTTATCGGGGCTGAGTTGCCTTGGTAATTCATCGTAATCATTTTTGAGCTCTTCTAGTAATTGGGGGCTGATGGTTAAGCGGTCACATCCGGCCAGGGCCTCGATCTCTCCTGTGTTTCGAAAGCTCGCTCCCATGACAATGGTTTCATAACCACGTTGGCGGTAGAAGTTGTAGATGGTCTGAACGGAGAGTACGCCTGGATCTTCTAGTGGTAGATATTCATTTTTACCGCCATTGGCCTTATGCCAATCGAGGATTCTACCGACAAAAGGTGAGATTAAAAATGCGCCAGCATCTGCGGCAGCGGCAGCCTGTTCAAAACTAAATAGCAGGGTCAGGTTACACTGAATACCTTGTTTTTCTAGCTGTTCGGCGGCTTTTATTCCTTCCCAGGTAGAAGCAATTTTTAGCAATATTCGATCGGTATCAATACCGGCATTTTGGTAGCGTTCTACTAAGTGCTTACCACGTTCTATTGTGGAGTTGGTGTCAAAAGATAATCTTGCATCAATTTCAGTGGAAACACGGCCTGGTACCACTTGTAGGATTTCACAGCCAATTTTTACTGCCAGCTCATCCATGCAATGAGATAAAAAATTGCCATCGTTACTTTTTTTTGCAGTGGCTATACTTTCTTGCAACAGTGGTTGGTATTGGGGCAGTTGGGCTGCTTTAAGCAATAGGGATGGATTGGTTGTTGCATCTATGGGCTGATATTGGCGTATTGCATCAATATCGCCTGTATCAGCAACGACTGTCGTTATTTCTTTTAATTGATCAAGTTTACTTAATGTCATTTCTTTATCTGCTTCTAGAAGTCTGGTTTCTTAATTATGCTTATAGCCTGTTGTGCCTAATAGTCTGTATGTACCTAAAAGGCTATGAGGTGGCCATGCTATTGAGTGCTTGGTAGAGCACATCAATGCCAGCATCACGACGATGAGCATTTTCGCTAATGTAACGCCTGAATTTTCGTGCCCCAGGAACACCTTGATACAAACCCAATATATGTCGGGTCATATGGCTCAATTTAATTCCTTTGGATAATTCTTTCTCGATAATTTTTGAAAATTTTTCGAGTACCTGAACGCGAGATGGAATAGGTTGTTTGTCATGGTATATTTTTTGATCAACCTCGGCCAGTATATAGGGGTTCTGGTAGGCTTCTCTCCCCATCATTACCCCGTCTACAGAAACCAATAGCTCTTGAGTTTGCTCTAGCGTGCTTATGCCACCATTGATGATGATTTCAAGTTCGGGAAAGTCACGTTTCAATTGGAAAACGTGCTCATATTCCAGTGGAGGCACTTCTCTATTTTGCTTGGGACTCAAGCCTTGAAGCCATGCTTTTCTCGCATGAACAATAAAGGTTTTACATCCTGCATTGGCAACTGTGCCGACAAAATCGCAAAGGGGTTGATAACCATCTTGATCATCAACGCCGATACGATGTTTTATCGTAACAGGTGTTTCCGTTACTGCTTGCATGGATTCAAAACATTGTGCCACGAGTTTTGGATCTTTCATCAATATGGCGCCAAATTTACCAGATTGAACACGATCACTAGGGCAACCACAATTTAGATTGATTTCATCATATTGGTAAGTGTTTGCGATTGTTACACTTTGTGCTAGTTCTTTTGGGTCGCTACCGCCTAGCTGCAGAGCGATGGGATGCTCGATACCATGGTATTGAAGGTGTCGTTCCGCATCGCCATAAATTAAGGCACCTGTTGTCACCATTTCTGTATAAAGTAGGGTGTTTCGGCTCAATAAACGGTGAAAATAGCGGCAATAGCGGTCAGTCCAATCCATCATTGGCGCAACGGAAAAGCGCCGATTTACAGGTGTCTGTGAGGGTTTGGTGCTGTTTGGCATGGGTTATGGTGCCGCTTGTCTGGAAAAGCCGGCATTATATCTGGAAATTGTAGGGGAATACTGCACTAGATACATAATATCAGCCTGTTACTATTGTATATAAAGAAAATACATTAACTTATTGAATTACAAAGAATCCATGAATATACCGGCAAGTGAAGTGGAACAGGAAGTAGAACAAACGGGCGCGTCTACATCGATATCTTCCAGTGACATTATGGCCAACGATCTTTTGGATTGCTTGCTATTAGTCGCACACCTTGAGGGTAAGACAACATCCAGGGCTTCGGTTTCATCGGGACTTCCATTGGAAGATGGCAAGCTCCCAGCAATGATGTTTAATCGAGCAGCAAATCGTGCGGGCTTAGCATCAACGATGTTATCCCGAGAGTTGAATGAAATCCCTGTTGAAGTTTTACCTGCTATTCTCATTCTTAAAAATGGCGATGCTGTAGTTCTGACTGATATCAATCATGAACAAAAAATAGCTATCGTTGTTAATCCTAGCACCCACTTACCAAGTCAGGTTGATTACGAGCAACTGACAGAAGAATGCGCTGGCCACGTATTTTATTTACGTCCAATGCAGCAATTTGATTCACGTACACCCAAAATTTATAAGCAAGGCCATGAACACTGGTTTTGGGGTGCTTTAAAAGGCTCATGGAAAATTTACCGCGATGTCTTGATTGCTTCTTTTTTGATCAACTTGTTTGTACTGGCGCAGCCTCTCTTTGTCATGAATGTTTACGATAGGGTTGTGCCTAACAACGCTGTGGAAACGTTATGGGCATTGGCTATTGGTGTGGTGATTGTCTATGTATTCGATTTGGCTTTGAAAATGCTTCGAGCCTATATGGTTGAGCTAGCAGCAAAACGTACAGATGTAGTGTTATCCGCACAATTGTTTGAGAAAGTATTAAACCTGAAAATGATGGCTCGGCCAAACTCCACTGGTGCTTTTGCTTCGAGATTACATGATTTTGATATGCTTCGAAATTTTGTGACTTCATCAACCATGCTTACTCTAATTGACCTGCCTTTTGTTGTTGTCTTTTTGGCCTTTATGGCTTATTTGGGTGGTTGGTTGGTTTTTGTACCCATTGTGATTTTTCCTATTGCTGTTTTTATTGGATTACATGCGCAGAAAAAATTGCGTCCAACCATTGAAAATGTGATGCGGGGTAGTGCGAAGAAAAGTGCAACTTTAGTAGAAAGCTTGGTAGGTGTTGAAGCAATTAAAACTATGTGTGCTGAAAGCCAAGTTCAACGTAGTTGGGAGCAGGCTGTAGGTTATGTCTCCCAATGGGGTTTGCAGTCTCGTCTTATATCTAACGCTGCTTTACAGGGGGTTCAATTTTTACAGCAAATTGCGATGGTGGCTGTCGTTGTTTGGGGTGTTTACTTAATTTCCGCACAAAACTTGACGTTAGGTGGTTTGATTGCTTGTGTCATTCTTAATGGCCGAGCTTTAGCGCCATTGAGCCAGGTTGCTAATTTATTAGTGAGTTACGACCACGCTGAAGCGACATTAAAATCTTTAGATGAAATCATGGCGTTGCCTGTAGAAAGAGAACAGGACAAACGTTACTTACATCGTCCTGTTTTTGATGGTGATTTGTCTTTAAAACAAGTGACTTTTCGTTATTTGGATCAGCCGGCTCCTGCCCTTGAAAATATTAGTTTAAACATTAAAGCAGGAGAAAAGGTAGCGATTATCGGGCGCATTGGTTCAGGAAAATCTACCTTGGCAAAAATGCTAATTCGGCTTTATGAGCCAGATAATGGTGCTGTGACCATTGATGGGTTCGATGCTCAGCAATTAGATCCGGCAGATTTGAGGACCAATATTGGTTATGTTGCACAAAATGAAACACTGTTTTTTGGAACTATTAGAGACAATATTACCTATGGTTTAACAGGTGTCGCTGATGACGATGTTGTTGAAGCGGCCAAAAAAGCTGGCATTTTAGATTTTGTGAATAGCCACCCTTTAGGTTTTGAAATGCCCGTTGGTGAGCGTGGTGAGACATTGTCTGGAGGTCAACGCAGTGCTGTTGCTATGGCTCGAGTTTTTTTGAGAAATCCCCGGGTTTTAATTATGGATGAGCCCACATCTGCCATGGATCAGGGGACAGAAGAGTATATGCGTCAGCAACTCAGAAGCGAGTTTTCAAACAGTACACTGGTTTTAATTACCCACAAAATGAATATGTTGGGTCTAGTCGATAGGCTCGTTGTTATGGACAGAGGAACGATTGTAGCTGATGGTCCAAAGGGTGAAGTTTTAGATGCGTTGAAGAAAGGAGCACTTAAGGGAAAGGATAAATCCTAATGTTAAAAGAGCAGCTGGAAAAACTGGGTAAACATTTCGATCAGACGCCATCTACCGATCTGAAGTACATGTCTTATTCTTCAGAGGCGATGCTTAAGCAGTCACCTATTGTTGCTCAGTTATTGCTATGGCTCATTGCTGCATTTATTTTAATCATGCTGGTGTGGGCTAGCTTTGCCAAGGTTGATGAATTTACCCGTGGGGATGGGAGGATTGTTCCTTCCAGTGATTTGCAAATAGTACAAAACCTAGAAGGTGGGATACTTGCTGATCTAATGATTACTGAGGGGGATGTGGTAGAAAAAGGGCAGCCATTAATACAAATTGATGACACAATTTTTTCGTCCTCATTTAAAGAAAGAGCTTTGCAGGCAGAGCAGCTAACAGTTAAGGCTGCCAGGTTAAGAGCAGAAGCCAATGGAAGTGACTTTGAATCAGAGTTAGGTTTGTTAGATGGGCAGTATCCAGAAGATTTAATTCTGAGTGAACGAAAATTTTATAATTCTCGTCAACAGCAATATGTGGATCAAGTAGATGTTTTAAACCAAAAGGCTTCGCAGAAGAATCAAGAGCTTTCTTCAGTAAAGTCTAATAAACAGAGTTTAAAAGCGAGTTACAGATTATTAAGTGAGGAGCTCAATGTAACCCGGCCCCTAGTAGAGGAAGGGGCTGTTTCACAAGTTGAACTGTTGCGGCTTGAGCGTCAGGTGAATGATTTAAAAGGTGAGCTAGATCGCGCCAGAATTGCCATCCCGCAATTGGAATCAGCTTTAAGAGAAGCAAAGAAAAATGTTGAGGGTTATACACAAGAGTTTGCCAACAAATCCCGTGGTGAATTAAATGAAGTTATGGCTGAACTAGGTCGCATTCAGCAAGGAAACGAAGCGCTAGAAGATAGGGTGGATAGAACCGTTGTTCGTTCACCAATGAAAGGAACTGTAAAACAATTAAAGGTTAAAACCATTGGCGGTGTGATACAGCCTGGTATGGATTTGGTCGAGATCGTACCTTTTGATGATTCCTTGCTGGTGGATGCTAAGGTATTACCTGCTGATATTGCTTTTATTCACCCACATCAATCAGCTATGGTGAAATTTACTGCCTACGATTTTTCTATTCACGGAGGACTGGCAGCGAAAGTTGTTCGTATTAGTCCGGATACCATATTGGACGAAGAAGGTGTGAGTTATTATCAGGTCAGGTTGGAAACAGAGAGTACAAATTTAGGTAAGTTTGGAGGCTCTTTACCGATCATTCCAGGAATGACTGTTCAGGTCGATATTATGACTGGAAAAAAATCTATTCTTGACTACCTATTGAAGCCCATATTGAAAACCAAAGAGCTTGCTTTTCGAGAGCGATAAATTCATGTTTTGCTCATGGTTTCCCCTCTAACTACCTAAATTTACGTAATTTTTACAACAAACATCCTCAGCGGTAATTTGTCACGCCCAAACGGTCACCTAGTTCTATTTTTTTTGTGATACAAATCATAGTACAGAGCTGACTTTAATTTAGGTTCATGTTTTTTGTGGGATTTATCATTTTTTTTGATGGGAAAAGTTCAAAATTAACGTTGAAAAATTGCATAAATAACAGGGTTGTTAAAAGAATGAACAGCGACCTAATACAACAGATAAATATTTTTCAGAGACTTTGTTCAGATTCGTCGCAAACTGAACAGTTAAGAAGGGAAAGAATCATGCAACAGCGTCATTGGTTAAACATCCTGGTGGGTAGTTTCGCCGTTTTTTCATTTCATACACATGCCGAGTCATTGGACTTACGTGATGCTATCACCCAAACCCTTCAAACAAACCCTGAAGTTTTAGCTGAACAAAGAGAGGTTGATGCCAGAGATAGACAGACTCGTGAAGCCTGGGGTGGTTACTTGCCTACTGTTGATGTCACAGCTGGTTATGGTTTTCAAGAGCGAGATCCAGTTTCACAACAGTTTTCTGACCCTGATAGAACAAGAAATGAATTAGAGCGTTCAGAAGCTAGATTAAGTGCCCGTCAGTTAGTTTTTGATGGATTTAGTACATCAAACGAGTATAAGAATCAAAAATCACGTCATGAGAGTTCTGTATTTAGAGCGAGATCTGTAGGAGAAGATATAGCTCTAGAAGTAACGCGTGCTTTTTTGGACGTTATGAAACAGGAAGATATTCTTGAGTTGTCTAAACAGACCCTTGCTACTCATCAGGACATCTATAAAAAAATGCAAAAGCGCTACGATTCTGGTGTAGGTAGTAGGGCTGATTTTGACCAAATTTCTGGTCGTCTTGCATTAGCAAAAACTAATGTTGTTAATCAAACAGCTAACCTTTTGGATGCAAAAACTAATTTTCAACGAGTTGTAGGTCAATATCCTAATACTGGCGATCTAAAAAAGCCTGTATCTAATAGTGCCCAGCTTCCTTCTAATCTTGATGAAGCTATCAGTTCCGCCATAGATCAGCATCCATTATTGAAGTCAGCAGGTTCTGATATTGATGCGGTTACTCATCGTTATGAGCAAACCAAAAGTAACTTTTATCCCCAGTTCCATGTCGAGGTTGAACGAGACCTTAACGATAATATTGATGGCACAGAAGGGCAGGTTGATGACCTTAAAGTTATGTTACGTATGCGTTATAACTTGTTCAATGGCCGCTCTGACGTAGCCCGGAAGCAGCAGTTTGCACATCTAGTGGAAAAGGCAAAGGAAATTCGTAACAACACAAACCGGCAAGTTGAACAAGAAACACGCCTTGCCTGGGTGGCTTACGAGGCGGTTCGAGATCAAATTCCTATGCTGGAAGACTATGTGTCTGATTCACAGCATACAAAAGATGCCTATATTAAGCAGTTTGATATAGGACGAAGAACTCTACTGGATATTCTGAATACAGAGAATGAGATGATCGAGGCAAGGAGATTACTTGTATCGGCAAAACTTGATCTTTTATTTAACGAATATCGTTTATTTCATGCAATGGGCGATTTGCTTCATAAAGTAGGCGTGAAACTGTAATTCTTCATGGCTGAAATCTTTATATACAAAGCTTTGATGGAATGAAATAGGAAGACAATGAGATGAATGAGCAATCAGATTTAAGCAGCAATGCAACACAAGGGCTTAATAAGCCTGTTGGGTTTATTGCAGACACTCTCGGTGTAAAAGTCGAACGGGTAAATTCTGATGAGTCTATGGTAGAGCTTAAAGTTGGCGATGCTTTAAATAATGATGATGTTATTAAAATCGCTGGTGATTCTCATATTGTTATTTCTCTTATGGATGGATCCATAAGAGTCTTACCAAATACAGATAATTTTGAAGTGACTGAAGAGAGCCTTGCTCAGCTGAATGAGGTGGAAAACACAGAAGATTACTCAGATTTCGAAGAATTACTGGCTCTAATTGAGTCGGGTGAAGATATTAATGAGGAATTAGAAGACCCTGCTGCTGGTAACGAGGGTGGAGTCGGTGATGAAATAGGCCAAGGACTGCAGTTTACCTTAAACGGTGGAGAGATCATTCCTGTAGCGGGTATTGATACTGATTTTTCTTCTTTATCAGGTGCTGGTGGTGTTATTAACAATGGTGGCCCAGCAGAAGACAATGTAAATGCAGAAATAGTCACCCCAGTTGTTGTTAATAGTCCACCAATCGCTAACGATGACGCGTTGTTTGCTGATGAAGATACAGTTATAACCTATTCAGCAGCTCAAATATTGGGAAATGATACTGATATCAATGGTGACCCATTAACGATCATCAGCGTTACAAGTGTGTCCGGTGGTTCAGCTGTTTTGAATCCTGATGGTACGGTAACTTTTACACCTGATAGTAATTTCTCCGGTATTGCTGAGTTTACCTACGTAGCATCAGATGGTTTCTTAGAGTCAGATCCTGCGACCGTGACGGTCACCGTGAATCCTGACAATGATCCGACCGTTGTTGTGGATGACGCAGCGACCACCGACGAAGACAATGCCGTGGACATTGATGTTCTGTCCAACGATACCGA
>JAJFKD010000013.1 GCA_021773405.1 Porticoccus sp. | reverse complement strand
ATCGACGGCGGTGTTTGGCACCTCGATGTCGGCTCATCACATCCTGGGGCTGAAGCCGGTCCCAAGGGTATGGCTGTTCGCCATTTAAAGTGGTACGCGAGCTGGGTTTAGAACGTCGTGAGACAGTTCGGTCCCTATCTGTCGTGGGCGTTGGAGATTTGAGGAGAGCTGCTTCTAGTACGAGAGGACCGAAGTGGACAAACCTCTGGTGTTCGGGTTGTCATGCCAATGGCATTGCCCGGTAGCTACGTTTGGACAGGATAACCGCTGAAAGCATCTAAGCGGGAAGCCCCCTCCAAGATTAGATCTCCCTGGGACTTTAAGTCCCCTAAAGAGCCGTTCAAGACTAGGACGTTGATAGGCTGGGTGTGGAAGCGCTGTGAAGCGTTGAGCTAACCAGTACTAATTGCTCGTGAGGCTTGACCATATAATAGAAATGATTGCATATCGGACAGATGTGAATCTTGAATAACACTTGTTGCTTTAACATTTTTTACCGCCCTATTTGAATACGGAGCACTAATGATCTTGCCTCTACCCGAGCGCACTGATCGCTTCGCATTCATACCAGTTTTCCTGGCGACCATAGAACATTGGTACCACCTGATCCCATCCCGAACTCAGTAGTGAAACGATGTATCGCCGATGGTAGTGTGGGGTTTCCCCATGTGAGAGTAGGTCATCGCCAGGATTTAAATATAAAACTCCAGTATCCGTAAGGTACTGGAGTTTTTTTATGAGCTTTTATAATGAGATAAGTACGAGAGTCGTCTAGGTATTGAACAAAGGCCAGTGTTTAACTGGCCTTTAAAGTGAGATGTAATTCCTCCTACAATCTCTTTTTACTGGTTGTGTTGTTGATGTGAAGTTATTGATAAATACTTTGGTAAGTATCTCTCAGTGCCTTTTTCTGAACCTTACCCATGGTGTTACGTGGCAGCTCATCCAAAAAGAAAATTTTGTTTGGTTGCTTAAATCGCGCAACTTTTTCCTTTAGGAAAGTCATTATGTCTTCTTCAGTAATATTTGAATGGTTTTCCTTGATGATGATTGCCGTTACACCTTCACCAAAATCAGGGTGGGGCACACCGATGACGGCAGATTCCTTAACACCCTCCATCTCATCAATGGCATTCTCCACTTCTTTGGGGTAAACGTTATAGCCACCAGAAATCACCAGATCTTTTGCACGGCCGACAATACTAATACGGCCGTCATCATCCATAGTTGCCATATCACCCGTAATAAAAAAGCCGTCATCACGGAATTCTTCAGCGGTCTTTTCGGGCATACACCAGTAGCCCTGGAAAACATTAGGCCCTTTAATCTCAAGGATGCCTACTTCACCTCGTTCTATTTCATTCCCTTTGTCATCGGCAATCCGGCCAGTTACACCGGGTAGTGGGTAGCCCACTGTGCTGGGAACACGATCGCCATCATATGGGTTCGATGTAATCATTCCAGCTTCAGTCATGCCGTAGCGTTCAAGGATTTTATGGCCGCTTATATTTTCAAATTCTTTAAAGGTTTCTGAAAGTAATGGAGCTGAGCCAGCAATAAACAGCCTCATGTTTTTACACATATCAGTTGTAAATTCTGGATCTTCCAGCAGGCGAACATAGAAAGTAGGAACCCCCATCATAACCGTAGAACGTGGAAGGTTTTCTTTAATAGCAGGTAACGAAAATTTTGATAAAAAGATAACTTTTGAGCCATTAAGCAGGGCGCAATGCAGCGCCACAAATAAACCATGAACGTGAAATATTGGCAGTGCATGAAGCAAAACATCACCATCTTCCCAATGCCAATAACTGTGTAGAACATTGGCGTTAGAAGATAAATTGTCGTGTGACAGCATAGCGCCTTTAGGGCGACCAGTGGTGCCAGATGTATAGAGAATACAAGCAATATCGTCGCTTTCGCAGTGTTCTGTGTCAGCAGCAATTGATGCTCCGCCCTTAGCCTCTGCTAGGCTGCCTTTTCCAGTCTCATCAAGGGTTAGCACATGGGGAACATTAAACTCTTTGGCGCTTGCCATAATGGTGTCATGGTCCTGGGGGCGGCAGACGATCAAGTGTGGTTTGGCATCGTCCATAAAATATTTAACTTCTTCGGCGGTATACGCCGTATTTAGGGGTATAAAAATTGCGGCGACACGAAGGCAGGCCAAGTAGAGCAATACTGCTTCTGCAGACTTTTCCACTTGTACAATAACTCGGTCTCCTTTTTTTACACCGAGTTGCTTGAGTAAGCCTGCCAGTTTTCCTGTTTCAGTTTCGATTTGGCTGTAAAGCAAGTTACCTTGTTCATGTTCAAGGAACACTGCTTCTGGGTCAGAAGGAAACTTGGAATGGAATAATTCATAAATATTGCTGTTGCTCATGTCATCTCCCCTGCTTGGAACAACTTGAATCGAATAATTAAAGTGGGTTCTTCTACCAAGAGTGCAAATATAAAGCACATAAAAATGGCAGATCTAAATCAATTTCTTTTCGATGGTTAAATCCAAGAAGTATTGTGTGAAACACTTATTCATCATTGGCGCAGATGATAGGCAATTTCACGGGTTCATTCATAGTCTTTAGTAGGGTTATTCATAATTTTATTCATGGTTTTTATTCATTTCTTTTTTTTGCTAAACAAATCCCGTTGCTGACGTTTATGTCATATCAGGCATAATGCTGTTTTAGTGACTTAAAATATTATTGGTTTTGAATGGAAATCTATGGGCTTTACTTATGCCTGGGCATTGTAGCCGGACTAATCAGTGGTCTGTTTGGATTGAGTGGTGGCGTTGTTATCGTCCCGATTCTTATTTTTACTTTTGCCGCTCAAGGTTTCTCGCCTGATGTGCTAACTCATCTGGCAATAGGTACATCCCTTGCTACCATCGTAGTTACTTCGATCAGTTCCATTTTTGCCCACCATAAACGGGGAGCTGTTTTGTGGCCGGTGGTTATTTGGCTGACGCCGGGGATTATGATTGGCGCTGCCCTTGGAGCTACATTTGCCGTTAGTATTGGTGGTCCGGTTTTACAGTTGAGCTTTGGTGTTTTTCTTTGCGTGGTTGCTATCACAATGATGCTTTCACTGCGGCCTGATGGCGCCCACACGATTCCTGGTGTTGTTGGAAAGAGCATAATGGGAGCTGTGATTGGTTTTGTCTCAAGTATCTTCGGGATCGGTGGCGGTTCGCTTTCTGTGCCAGGGCTTTCTTGGTTTAAGGTGCCAATGAAAAATGCGGTAGCTACGTCGGCAGCTTGTGGTTTGCCGATTGCTATTAGTGGCGCCTCTACTTATTTATTTCAAGGCTGGAAGGTTATAGATTTACCTGCAGGTGCTTTGGGGTTTGTGTATTTGCCGGCTTTTATCGGTATTGTCTGTGCCAGTGCATTTTCTGCTAAATGGGGTGCTAAATTAGCACACCAGCTGCCTGCAAATGTATTACGAATAGGTTTTGCTATCTTGTTGTTGGTCATAGGTGCTCGCTTTATATGGCGTAATTTTGGGGCACTATTTTAAGTGCTCTAGGATCTCTACTTAATTAAGTACGTTATAGAATGTGTGGTAAGTGGGTTGTAATGGATAAGTTGTTACAAATATTGAGTGATGGTGAATACCATTCAGGCGAAGAGCTAGGGAAATTATTGGGTATTTCCCGTACAGCCATTTGGAAACAGATGCAGAAGGTTGAGGCGCTTGGTCTACCTGTTGAGTCCCAAAAAGGCTGCGGCTATCGTATTGCGGGTGGTTTGGATTTATTGATCCATGATGCTGTATGTGAACAACTGTCTCCAAAAGCTAAAAAATTATTAAAACAGCTGGATATTCAGTCAACCATTGCCTCAACTAATGAGCTTGCCAAGCAAAAGGCAGAAGCAGCCAATGCTTCAGGCTTGGTTGTTGTTGCTGAGCAGCAAACTAATGGCCGGGGTCGCCGTGGTAGGGCATGGGTAAGCCCCTATGGTTGTAACCTCTATTTGTCATTGGTGTGGGGTTTTGATGGTGGCGTGAGTGCTTTGGAGGGGTTGAGCCTAGCTGTAGGTATCGCTGTTCGAAAGGCAATCATGCGAATGAGTGTAGAGCCTTTAGCGGATAAGGAGCCCTCAGCGAATAAAGAGCCTACAGCGAGAAGAGGGAATTTAAAACTCAAGTGGCCTAATGATTTATTGTGGCAAAAAAGAAAAGTAGGTGGCATTTTACTTGAGGTGATTGGAGACCCCGCAGGTTTTTGTCAGGTTATTATAGGTGTTGGTCTCAACGTTAAAATGCCCAAAGAGCATGCTTCTGATATTGATCAAAACTGGGCCAATTTAACGGAGCTGGTTTGGGGTGATGAGGTTCAGAGCGATGAGGTTGAAGGCGGTGAGGTTAAAAGTCGAGTGCCTCGAAATCAATTAGCTGGTGCTGTGGTCGATGAACTTTTACAGCTTTTAGATAAATACCATGAGTTGGGTTTTAAGCATTATCGGGATGAATGGCACCAGTATGATGCTTACGCTGATGAGTCTGTTGCTTTGTCATTAATCAATGAAACTGTAGAAGGCATAGCCAGAGGTGTAGATCATACCGGCGCACTAAGGCTGGAAATTGACGGGGAAATAAAAATATTCAGCGGTGGTGAAGTGAGTTTGCGGGGAGTTAAATGATCCTCGAAATTGATGTGGGAAACACTCGAATCAAGTGGCGCACATTGAACAATGGAGCTGTGGCTGATCGCGGTGCTGTGCCAAAGGAAAGCCTTGATCAGTGGTTATTAAGCGAAGGGTTCAACCAAGGCCTAAGCCAGGTACCGGAAAAAATTCGTTTATCTTGTGTGGCAAATCAAGCAATTGTTCAGCGGTTAGTAGAGCAGGCTAAGCAATGGGGTTGTTTGTTGCAAGAGGCAAAAACAAACCGTATTGCTGCTGGTGTGTGTTGTGGCTACGAAGAGCCTGAGGCTTTAGGTGTAGATCGTTGGTTAGCTGTGGTGGCGGCATTTAACCAATTTAAACAGCCCTGTGTCGTCGTTGATGCGGGTAGCGCGCTAACCGTTGACCTGATTGATGGGGCAGGGCAACACCTCGGTGGTTATATAGTACCGGGATTGGGAATGATGCGTGAGGCATTATTTGAAGGTACGAGTCAGGTCAAGGTGGATACCCTAGCTAAAGCGAGCGTCTCTCCAGGCGGTTCTACCAAAGAAGCTGTCACCAACGGTAGTCTATTTATGATCAAGTCAATGATTGAGTCAGCAGTCGAATCATTGGGTTCTAAGGCAGACATTGTGCAGCTTGTTATTACCGGAGGTGATGGTGATTACTTGATAAAAGTGCTGAATGAGAAGGCCTATTATTTGCCCGATCTGGTCATGGATGGTTTGGCATTGGTTATTCCTGAGTCTGAATTAGGGGAGGAATAAACATGCGGTGGCTATTTTGGGTGCTTGTGCTCGCTAACCTGGTTGGTTTTTATTGGTTTAGTTTGTCGTCTGATCATCGTGCGAGTAAAAATGCTCCTCAACCATTGGTTACGGGTAACGGGCCAAATTTAGATGAGGCGACATTAGTTTTGGTCAGTGAGGCTGGTGTACCTAAACTCAATAGTTCAAAACCTGAGGGAGCTACAATATTTGTTAGTTCTGGCATTGAAGCATCAATAGTTACGGTTTCCACAGAGGAATCAGAAAAGCCGCTAGCAAAAGCAGATATAAAAAATGACGAAGATGTTCTAGCAACGTCAATAGATACTGTTATACCTGAACCTGAACCTGAACCTGAACCTGAACCTGAACCTGAACCTGAACCTGAACCTGAACCTGAACCTGAACCTGAACCTGAGGTAGAAGCAGGCGTCGATTTGGAAGAGGCTGAAGTCTCCCTTGCGGTAGCAACGTCGGATGACATTAAAGATTGCGTACTTGTAGGTCCTCTAAGCGAAGAAAGTAATGCTCTTGAATTGAAAGAAGCGTTGGTTTCCGAACAGATAAAATCAGAGCTATATGAAAAAAGCTCAGCAGTCGAAGAAAAGTATTGGGTGATCATCCCGCCACTTAAAGAGAGAGGTGAAGCTAAGACATTATTGCGTGAGCTTCAGGAGCGTAAAATCGATAGCGACATTATTTATGAGGGTGAATATAAAAATGGTATTACTCTGGGTGTTTTTGGCAATGCTGAAAATACAGAAAGATACGAGAGTGAAATGAAAGCATTGGGTTACCCTGTCGAAGTTAAACCCCTCCCTCGTGTTTCCAGGATTTTTTGGTTGGAGCTTCATGGGTTTAAAAATAATGAGCAAGATATAAATGAAAAGAAAATAGCCGAATTACCTGCTTTGGTTAGGGAAAAGCTCAATGAGCAGAATGTCTCGGATCAAGTGAATATAACCAAGATAGTTTGTGGTGCAGGCGAGGCTGGCAGTGGTCTTGCGGGCCATATCGAAAAAAGCGACGAATAAATGAGTCGAAAAGAATTGTATGCTTCGGGAGCAGAATAAAAATAAAACACTAAAAAACTGTTTTGATGTCCTAGGAACGGTTGATTCTGACGCCAACATTCTCTAGAATCGCGCTCCCTATTTAAGTACTGGTTTAGTTTAAGTACGGGTTTTGGGCTGGCGTAGCTCAGTTGGTAGAGCAGCTGACTTGTAATCAGCCGGTCGGGGGTTCGACTCCTCTCGCCAGCTCCATTATTTCTAAGCACGTTTGTCGAGTTTATTGAATTTGACAGGCGCGCTTTAGGCGTGGACAATGGCCAGCCTTTTTTTCGCAGGGGTTCCCGAGTGGCCAAAGGGATCAGACTGTAAATCTGACGCGAAAGCTTCGGTGGTTCGAATCCACCCCCCTGCACCATATTGAAGTGGTCGGTTGAAATGGCCGGTACCGGCTGAAAGATCGGTAGGCTGCATTGGCAGCGGAAAGGTTTGTTGTACCAGGCAGGGCTAACCCTGTTAGGTAGCGATTATAGGCGGGTATAGTTCATTGGTAGAACGTCAGCCTTCCAAGCTGAATAGGCGGGTTCGATTCCCGCTACCCGCTCCAATTCCTACCTGCAGAAAGACTGTCAGCAGAAGTGGTAAAGAGTTCTGCTCATATAGCTCAGTCGGTAGAGCACTTCCTTGGTAAGGAAGAGGTCACCGGTTCAAATCCGGTTATGAGCTCCAGTATTTTTCCTCGAGAAGAGTTTCTCGTGGTTTTTATTTTTTGGGTACCAGATAGATCGAGGAGTGCTCGTCATGGCAAAGGAAAAGTTTGAACGTAATAAGCCCCATGTGAATGTGGGCACCATTGGTCATGTTGACCATGGTAAAACGACTCTGACTGCGGCCCTGACCCGCGTATGTGCAGAAGTGTGGGGCGGTGATGCGGTGGCGTTTGATGGTATTGATAACGCACCGGAAGAGCGTGAGCGTGGTATTACTATCGCAACGTCTCACGTTGAGTACGATTCCCCTACACGTCACTACGCTCACGTTGACTGTCCAGGGCACGCCGATTATGTGAAAAACATGATCACCGGTGCAGCTCAAATGGATGGCGCTATTCTAGTTTGTTCTGCTGCTGACGGCCCCATGCCTCAGACTCGTGAGCACATTCTGTTGTCTCGTCAGGTAGGTGTACCTTACATAGTTGTATTCCTGAACAAGGCTGACATGGTCGATGATGAAGAATTGACTGAATTGGTTGAGATGGAAGTTCGTGAGCTTCTAGATAGCTATGAGTTCCCTGGTGACGATACGCCAATTATTGTTGGTTCTGCGCTGATGGCGTTGGAAGGTAAAGATGACAATGAGATGGGTACAACCGCTGTTAAGAAGTTGGTTGAGACTCTAGATGAATATATTCCAGAGCCAGAGCGTGCCATTGATGGTGCATTCTTGATGCCTATTGAAGATGTATTCTCTATCTCTGGTCGCGGTACCGTAGTAACCGGTCGAATAGAGCGTGGCATTATCAATGTTGGTGAAGAAATCGAAATCATTGGTATACATGATACAACTACTACTACCTGTACTGGTGTAGAAATGTTCCGCAAGCTGCTCGACGAAGGTCGTGCTGGTGAGAACGTTGGTATTCTATTGCGTGGTACTAAGCGTGAAGAGGTAGAGCGTGGTCAAGTATTGGCCAAGCCCGGTTCTATTACGCCACACACAAAATTCGAAGCAGAAGTGTACGTGCTGTCTAAAGATGAGGGTGGTCGTCACACGCCATTCTTTAAAGGCTATCGTCCACAGTTCTACTTCCGCACCACAGATGTTACAGGTGCTTGTGAACTGCCTGCGGGTGTGGAAATGGTTATGCCTGGTGATAACGTTCAGATGAGCGTTACCCTAATTGCGCCGATTGCGATGGAAGATGGTTTGCGCTTCGCGATTCGTGAAGGTGGTCGTACAGTAGGTGCTGGTGTTGTAGCCAAAGTTATTGAGTAATCAATGCTGTTTATTGATTGTGGGCCGAGGTGTCTTTGGGCGTCTCGGCTTAGTTGTTGAGGTAAGTTAATTTTTTAGGCCAGTAGTTCAATTGGTAGAGCACCGGTCTCCAAAACCGGGTGTTGGGGGTTCGAGTCCCTCCTGGCCTGCCAGTTTCGTATAAAGGTGCATGCATAGATGAATGCAACGACTGAAGAAAAGCAGTATCAGCTTGATGGCCTGAAATGGCTGGCGGTAGTTTTGCTGGTGGGTGGCGCTATTTATGGTAACTATTACTTCTCAGGAGAATCGTTACTTTATCGCGTTGTTGCTTTAGTAGTTGTTGCTATTGCAGTTGCCTTTATAGCGGCGAAAACCCAGAAGGGTGACAGTTTTATGTCATTGCTGCGCGGAGCTTACACTGAGGCTCGCCGTGTAGTTTGGCCCACACGTCAAGAGCGTAACCAAACCACGTTGATGGTTGTGGTTGTGGTGTTGGTGATGTCGTTGATCTTGTGGGGGCTTGATTCGCTGTTTGGTTGGCTTGCTTCCCTTGTTATTGGTTAACGGGTAATCGGTTAAAGGAATTCAGATGCGCTGGTACGTAGTACATGCCTATTCGGGCTACGAAAAGAAAGTGGCTGCGGCTTTACAAGATCGTGTAGCGCTTCATGGTATGGAAGATCGTTTTGGCGATATCTTGGTTCCCACTGAAGAAGTGGTAGAAATCAAAGGTGGTCAGAAACGGAAGAGTGAGCGTAAGTTCTTTCCGGGTTATGTTCTGGTTCAAATGGATTTGGATGATGATACCTGGCACTTGGTTAAAGATACGCCACGAGTGATGGGCTTTATTGGTGGTAAGGCCGATGAGCCTGCACCGATTACAGATAAAGAGGCTGATGCTATCTTGCAAAGAGTGCAGGATTCTGAAGATAAGCCTCGTCCTAAGACTATCTTTGAAGCAGGTGAAGTGGTTCGTGTTATTGATGGGCCGTTCAACGACTTCAATGGCGTGGTTGAAGAGGTTAACTACGAAAAGAGCCGTGTTCGTGTTTCGGTGTCTATTTTTGGGCGTTCCACACCAGTTGAGCTTGAGTTTACTCAGGTAGAAAAAGCCTAGATTGTACTAGAAGAAATAGTATTAGTTTTTGTTGTTGTGGCTCTTATATTGAGCGGCAATTTGGTAAAAAGGGGAGCCATCGACGGGCTGTTCTGATTAAAAGCCTTTAGGTTTATTAAAGAAGGTTTAACAGAATATTGCTCTGAGGCGTTAATACCCATTAGGAGAAAATAATGGCTAAGAAGATCGAAGCGTATATCAAGCTTCAAGTGCCTGCAGGTCAGGCCAACCCAAGTCCACCCGTAGGTCCTGCATTGGGTCAGCACGGCGTGAACATTATGGAATTTTGTAAAGCATTTAATGCTCAAACTCAAAGTGTTGAGCAAGGTGCGCCAGTACCTGTTGTGATCAGCGTTTATAGCGATCGCAGCTTTACCTTTACCATGAAGACTCCTCCAGCTTCTTTCTTGTTGAAGAAAGCTGCAGGTATTAAAAGTGGTAGTGGCCGTCCAAATACTGAAAAAGTGGGCAAGGTGACTCGTGCACAATTAGAAGAAATTGTGAACACAAAGCAGCCTGACTTAACAGCAGCTGATATGGATGCTGCTGTTCGTACCATCGCGGGCTCAGCTCGTTCGATGGGTCTTGATGTGGAGGGTGTGTAAATGGCTAAGCTGTCTAAGCGTTTCCGCGCTATTCGTGAAAAAGTAGAAATCGGTAAGCTCTATTCCATAGATGAAGCTGTTTCTCTACTAAAAGAATTTTCTACCGTTAAGTTTGCTGAAGGCGTAGATGTGGCGGTTAACTTGGGTATCGACCCACGTAAATCAGACCAAGCCGTTCGTGGTGCAACTACATTACCAAATGGTACAGGCAAAGATGTGCGCGTTGCCGTCTTTACTCAAGGTGATTCTGCTGAAGCGGCTAAGGCTGCTGGTGCTGATCTAGTAGGTATGGAAGATTTGGCTGAACAAGTTAAAGCAGGCAACATGGATTTTGATGTTGTTATTGCGGATCCTGCTGCCATGCGTGTTGTTGGTCAGTTGGGTCAAGTACTTGGTCCGCGTGGCCTGATGCCAAACCCAAAAACAGGCACTGTAACGCCAGATGTTGCAACAGCTGTTAAGAATGCTAAGGCTGGCCAGGTGCGTTACCGCGTTGATAAAAACGGTATCATCCATGGCGGTATCGGTAGCATTGGTTTTGACGCTAGTGCACTGAAAGAAAATTTAGAAGCACTGATTGCTGATTTGAAAAAGGCGAAGCCTGCTTCAGCAAAAGGTGTTTACCTCAAGAAAGTGACTCTTAGCACGACAATGGGTCCTGGCTTGTTGATTGATCAGGCATCTCTCGAAATATAGAGACGCCAACCAAACTTTGGGGTCTGGGTTGCGATGATGTATTACGTGCCCAGGCCGTCAAAGACCGTAGGTGCCTGAAAAGGTCTAATGCGGTTTTCAAGTTCTTTGTTTAGTAGCTCTTGGTTGGTTTCTAGCCTAGTAGCGTCTAGACAAGGACTGTAGTTGAAATAAAGCGCCTACGCAGACGGTGTAGCCCAGTTCAGAATTTTTAGCTGGATTTAATCACCGAAACTGTATCGATAGCAGTTGGATTGATACTTAACCGATTGAATATTCCTATCTTCGTATTTGGGGGTATTCAATAAAATCCAGGAGATAATCTCGTGGCATTGAATCTCGAAGACAAAAAGGCGATCGTCGCTGAAGTTAACGAGACTGCTGGCAATGCGTTGTCACTGGTAATTGCTGACGCTCGTGGTGTCAATGTGACTGACATGACAGCTCTTCGTGCACAAGCGCGTGAACAAAATATCAGCCTTCGTGTGGTTCGTAATACCCTTGCGAAACGTGCGTTTGAAGGTACTGAGTTCGAGTGTGTGTCCGATGTGCTAACTGGTCCGTCATTGTTTGGGTTTTCTATGGAAGATCCAGGTGCCGCAGCGCGTTTATTCAAAGATTTCGCGAAAGATAACGAAGACTTTGAAGTCAAAGCGCTGTCCGTCAGTGGTCAATTGTTAGACAAAGGGCAAATTGATGTGCTCGCCAAACTACCGACCATGGAGCAAGCTCTGGGTCTGTTGGCAAGCGTGACACTTGCTCCAGTTACCAAGCTGGTTCGTACTTTCAATGAAGTGCCTACTAAAGTAACTCGTGTTGTGGCAGCCGTTCGTGACCAAAAGCAGGATGCTGCTTAAGGTCAACGGCGTCGTTTATTAATTTAATTTTTTATATCAGGAGATTGAGTCATGGCTCTGTCCAAAGATGACATTTTGAATGCAATTGCTGAAATGAGCGTAATGGAAGTTGTTGAGCTTGTTGAAGCGATGGAAGAGAAGTTTGGTGTTTCTGCACAAGCAGCTGTTGCTGTTGCTGCGGCACCTGCAGCTGGCGGTGACGCTGCTGCTGCTGAAGAGAAGACAGATTTTGATGTTGTTCTGGCTTCTGTTGGCGACAAGAAAGTTAATGTGATCAAAGCTGTTCGTGGAATTACAGGCCTAGGCCTGAAAGAAGCGAAAGAGCTCGTTGATGGCGCTCCTTCTACTATTAAAGAAGGTGCTCCAAAAGACGAAGCTGAAGAAGCTAAGAAGCAACTGGAAGAAGCTGGCGCTACTGCTGAGCTTAAATAAGCTTGGTTTGCTGGTTGTCCGATACATTATTGGACACGGGCTGGCGGGCATTTGCTCGCCGGCCTTTTCCTGTTTTCAGCCGAAGGGTTGTTTAGCAGGTAAGAAAAAATCCTTTTTATCATAAAAAGGTCGACAGCCTAAAGGCTGGGTAATGCTGAAATGGCCTAAGGGCCGAGTGAACGTGCTGGGGAATATAATGGCTTACTCGTACACTGAGAAGAAACGCATCCGTAAGGATTTCGGCAAGCTTCCACAGGTAATGGAATTACCTTTTTTGCTTGCGATTCAGCTCGACTCCTATCGAAATTTTACGCAGATGGGTGTAACCACTGATGACAGGATGGACACCGGTTTGCATGCCGCCTTCAATTCTGTATTTCCGATTGTTAGTTATTCGGGAAACGCGGCGCTTGAGTATGTAGATTATAAACTTGGTAAGCCAGTTTTTGATGAGGAAGAGTGTAAGCTGCGCAGTGTGACCTACGCGGTTCCATTGAGAGTGCGCGTACGATTGATTATCTACGATAAAGACTCTTCCTATAAAACCATTAAGGATATAAAAGAGCAGGAAGTCTACATGGGTGAAATTCCCCTGATGACGGACAACGGCACTTTTATTATCAATGGTACTGAGCGGGTAATTGTTTCCCAGCTCCACCGCTCTCCCGGGGTCTTCTTTGACCACGATAAGGGCAAAACTCATTCTTCCGGTAAGTTGTTGTACTCCGCGCGAGTGATTCCTTACCGTGGTTCTTGGCTCGATTTTGAATTCGACCCTAAAGACCTGGTTTATGTGCGTATTGATCGCCGCCGTAAATTGCCGGCGACTATCTTGTTGCGCGCTTTGGGTTATAGCTCAGAAGAAATGCTGGAAATGTTCTTTGATACCAGTACCTTTAACCTGGGCAAAGACGATACTTACACGCTGGATCTGGTTCCATCCAGATTGCGTGGGGATATTGCCGCCTTTGATATCAAAGGTAAGGGCAAAAAAGTTATTGTTGAAGAGGGGCGTCGTATTACTGCACGCCACATTAGCCAGCTTGAAAAAGAAAAGATTACCAAGCTAGAGGTGCCTGCTGAGTATTTGTACGGCAGGGCTTTGGCTAAAGATGTCGTGAATCCAGAAACAGGCGAGCTATTACTGGATTGTAATGCAGAGATTACAGCAGAGGTATTAGAGCAGCTGCGTGCAGTTGGCTTGAAGTCTGTAGAAACTATTTACACCAATGATTTGGATTGTGGCCCATTTATTTCACAAACGCTTCGTGCCGACAGCAGTCGCACTCAATTGGAGTCACTGGTTGAAATTTATCGCATGATGCGTCCCGGTGAGCCGCCGACTAAAGAGTCAGCAGAAAACCTGTTTAACAACTTGTTCTTCAGTCTTGAGCGCTATGACCTGTCCTCTGTTGGTCGGATGAAGTTTAACCGTCGTTTAGGTCGTGATACTGAGGTTGGTGAAGGAACGCTGAGCAAAGAAGATATCGTTGATGTCTTGAAAGTATTGATCGGTATTCGTGATGGTAAAGGTGTAGTGGATGATATCGACCACCTGGGTAACCGTCGTATTCGTTCTGTGGGCGAGATGGCTGAAAACCAGTTCCGTATCGGTCTTGTCCGTGTAGAGCGTGCTGTTAAAGAACGTTTGTCTGTAGCGGAATCTGATGGTTTGATGCCTCAGGATTTAGTGAATGCCAAGCCTGTTGCTGCTGCCATGAAAGAATTCTTTGGTTCCAGTCAGCTGTCCCAGTTTATGGATCAGAACAACCCGTTGTCAGAGGTGACGCACAAGCGTCGTGTCTCTGCCCTTGGGCCAGGTGGTTTGACCCGTGAGCGTGCCGGTTTTGAGGTGCGAGATGTGCACCCCACTCACTATGGTCGGGTTTGTCCTATTGAGACGCCTGAAGGGCCAAACATTGGTTTGATTAACTCATTGGCGGCCTATGCTCGTACCAATGATTACGGTTTCCTTGAATCCCCTTATCGTAAAGTAGTGGATGGTAAGGTAACGGATGAAATTGAATACTTATCTGCTATTAATGAAGCCAGTTATATCATTGCTCAGGCATCATCTTCTGTAGATGCAAAAGGGATGCTCTGTGACGAATTAGTTAATGTGCGTTTCCAGGGTGAGTTTAATCTCAAGGCACCTGAAGAAGTCCACTATATGGATGTTTCGCCACAACAAGTTGTATCGGTGGCAGCTTCATTGATTCCATTCCTGGAGCATGATGATGCAAACCGGGCCTTGATGGGTTCGAACATGCAGCGTCAGGCAGTCCCCACATTGAAAGCTGAAAAGCCGTTGGTGGGTACAGGGTTTGAGAAATTTGTAGCATCTGATTCTGGTGTTTGTGTTGTTGCCCGTCGCGGTGGTGCGATCGAGAGTGTTGATGCTAGCCGAATTGTTGTTCGCGTTAATGACAATGAAGTCGAGGCCGGTGACGCAGGTGTAGATATTTACAACCTGACCAAATATACCCGTTCTAACCAGAACACCTGTATTAATCAGAAGCCTATCGTCAAACAGGGTGATAGTATTTCCCGTGGCGATATTCTTGCTGACGGTCCTTCCGTTGATATGGGTGAGTTGGCCCTCGGCCAGAACATGCGCATCGCATTTATGCCTTGGAACGGATACAACTTTGAGGATTCCATCCTTATTTCTGAGCGCGTTGTTCAGGAAGACCGCTTTACCACTATTCATATTCAAGAGCTGACCTGTACTGCTCGTGACACCAAATTGGGTGCAGAAGAAATTACTGCAGATATTCCCAATGTAGGTGAGGCTGCTCTGTCACGCTTGGATGAGTCCGGTATTGTTTATATTGGTGCTGAAGTCGTAGCTGGTGACATTTTGGTCGGTAAGGTAACGCCTAAAGGTGAAACCCAGCTGACCCCAGAAGAAAAACTGTTGCGTGCCATCTTTGGTGAGAAGGCTTCTGATGTAAAAGATACATCTTTGCGTGTGCCTTCCAGTACCAAAGGTACTGTGATTGATGTGCAGGTATTTACTCGCGATGGTCTGGAAAAAGATCAGCGTTCATTGGAGATTGAAAAAGCAGCACTGGATCAGTTCCGTCTGGATCTCAATGATGAATACCGCATTATGGAAAACGCAACGTTTGAGCGTCTCTGTAGGGCATTGTCTGGTAGCAAAGTAGTTAAAGCTGCTGGACTTAAGAAAGGTGATACTCTGACTGAAGAGGTTGCTGCGGGTTATACCAGCGAAGAATGGTTTAGTGTTCGCATGGATGACGATGCACTGAATGAGCAAATTGCTCGTGCAGAAGAGCTGCTCCAGGAGCGTCGCAACATCCTTGATGACCGCTATGAAGATAAGAAAGGCAAGCTGCAAAGTGGTGATGACCTTGCGCCTGGCGTACTGAAAACCGTCAAAGTTTATTTGGCAGTTAAACGTCGTGTTCAGCCTGGAGATAAGATGGCCGGTCGTCACGGTAACAAGGGTGTTATTTCGGTGATCATGCCAGTTGAGGATATGCCCCACGACGAAAATGGCGTGCCAGTAGATGTGGTGTTGAATCCTCTGGGTGTACCGTCACGGATGAACGTAGGTCAGGTCCTTGAAACTCATATGGGTCTCGCTGCAAAAACCTTGGGTGAGAAGGTTGACCGAATGATCCAAGAGCAGAAGAAGACTGCCGAAGTCCAGAAGTTCCTGCAGCAGGTTTATGATGTTGGTGCCGGAACCCAGCCCGTTGAACTTGAGAAGCTGACCAGTGAAGAGTTTAGTGATCTTACTGACAACCTGCGAGGTGGTATTCCTATGGCAACACCTGTATTTGATGGTGCTGCTGAGGTCGAAATTAAAGAACTGTTGAAACTTGCCGACTTGCCAGAAAGTGGTCAGATGACTCTTTATGATGGTCGGACTGGTGATCAGTTTGAGCGTGATGTAACTGTTGGTTATATGTACATGCTGAAGCTGAACCACTTGGTGGATGACAAAATGCATGCTCGTTCAACCGGTTCTTACAGTCTGGTTACTCAGCAGCCATTGGGCGGTAAAGCTCAGTTTGGTGGTCAGCGCTTCGGTGAGATGGAAGTGTGGGCACTTGAAGCGTACGGTGCTTCTTACACCTTGCAGGAAATGCTGACGGTTAAATCCGATGATGTGAATGGTCGTACCAAAATGTATAAAAACATTGTGGACGGCGACCATCGTATGGAGCCAGGCATGCCGGAATCCTTTAATGTATTAGTGAAGGAAATCCGATCGCTGGGTATCAATATCGAATTGGAAAACGAGTAACAGCACAGGATAGCTCTTAGTTAAAAAAGAGCTATTGCTAAAGGTTGTAGCAAAAATTTAGTTGGGAGCGGGCCATGTGCCCGCTAGGCAAAAATAGCACCCACTCTGGAGAAAGGCGTTGAAAGACTTACTGAATCTGCTCAAGTCACAAGATCAAACAAGCGAATTTGATGCGATCCGTATCAGTTTAGCATCACCGGATATGATCCGGTCATGGTCTTACGGTGAAGTTAAAAAGCCAGAAACCATTAACTATCGGACCTTCAAGCCTGAGCGCGAAGGTCTGTTCTGTGCCAAGATTTTTGGCCCGGTAAAAGATTACGAGTGTCTCTGCGGTAAGTACAAGCGGATGAAACACCGGGGTATCGTGTGTGAGAAGTGTGGCGTTGAAGTTACTCTGGCAAAAGTACGTCGTGATCGTATGGCTCACATTGAGCTGGCTTGCCCTGTTGCTCATATTTGGTTCCTAAAATCACTGCCATCTCGTATTGGTTTGATGCTGGATATGACCCTTCGTGAAATCGAAAGGGTGCTGTATTTTGAATCCTTTGTTGTTACCGACCCAGGCATGACAACCCTTGAGCGCGGTCAGTTGCTCACCGACGAAGAGTACTTCCAGTCTATGGAGGAATTCGGTGATGACTTCGAAGCAATGATGGGTGCTGAAGGCATTCAGACGTTGATGAAGGATCTGGATCTGGAGCATGAAATTGCTACTATTCGTGAAGAGATTCCGAATACACGTTCAGAAACAAAAATTAAAAAGTTCTCCAAGCGATTGAAGCTGTTAGAGGCTTTCCTTGGTTCAGGTAACAAGCCTGAGTGGATGGTACTGGAAGCACTTCCTGTTCTTCCGCCAGATTTGAGGCCTTTGGTGCCATTGGATGGTGGTCGTTTTGCTACCTCTGATTTGAATGATCTTTACCGTCGTGTGATCAACCGTAACAACCGTTTGAAAAGACTGTTGGAGTTGAATGCGCCGGATATTATCGTTCGTAACGAAAAGCGTATGTTGCAGGAATCTGTGGATGCGCTATTGGATAACGGTCGTCGTGGTCGTGCCATTACTGGTTCTAACAAGCGACCACTGAAATCCCTTGCCGATATGATTAAAGGTAAGCAGGGTCGCTTCCGTCAGAACTTGCTTGGTAAGCGTGTGGATTACTCCGGTCGTTCGGTGATCGTGGTTGGTCCTACCCTGCGCTTGCACCAATGTGGTTTGCCCAAGCGCATGGCGTTGGAGCTGTTTAAGCCCTTCATTTTCTCCAAGCTTGAGTTGCGCGGTCTGGCGACAACTATTAAAGCGGCGAAGAAGATGGTTGAGCGCGAAGAGCCTGTAGTTTGGGATATTCTTGATGAAGTTATTCGCGAGCACCCAGTACTGCTTAACCGTGCACCGACCCTTCACCGTCTCGGTATTCAGGCATTTGAACCAGTACTGATTGAAGGTAAAGCGATCCAATTGCACCCATTGGTTTGTGCTGCTTATAACGCGGATTTTGATGGTGACCAGATGGCGGTACACGTACCGTTGACTCTGGAAGCACAGTTGGAATCCCGGGCATTGATGATGTCCACCAATAACATTCTTTCACCTGCTAACGGTGAGCCAATTATTGTGCCTTCTCAGGATGTGGTCTTGGGCCTGTATTGGATGACTCGTGAGCGAGTTAATGCACAAGGTGAAGGCCGCGTTTTTTCCGACCTGAAAGAGGTTTCTCGCGCCTATTATAGTAAACAGGCACATCTTCAGGCTCGCGTTAAAGTACGTATTACTCAGACCAAACCCAATGATGAGGGTGTGATGGAGGAAACGACCTCTATTATTGATACCACCGTTGGTCGTGCACTGCTGTGGGATATTGTGCCTGATGGTTTAGGTTATGAGCTGGTTAACCAGCCTATGACTAAAAAAGCTATTTCACGCATTATTAACCGCTGTTACCGTGATATCGGTTTGAAAGCGACGGTTATTTTTGCTGACCAATTGATGTACACCGGCTTTGATTTCTCTACCAAGTCTGGCGCCTCTATTGGCGTTAATGACTTCACAATTCCAGATGCCAAGGGCGAGATTATCTCCCGTGCAGAAGATGAAGTGAAAGAAATCGAAAGTCAATTTGCCTCAGGTTTAGTAACCCAGGGCGAGAAATACAACAAAGTCATTGATATCTGGTCCCGTGCTAACGACCAAGTGGCTAAGTCCATGATGGAAGTGATCAGTACAGAGCCAGTTACTAATAAGGATGGCGAGACAGAAGAGCAGGACTCTTTCAACTCGGTCTTTATTATGGCGGATTCCGGTGCCCGTGGCTCACCCGCACAGATTCGTCAGTTGGCGGGTATGCGTGGCCTGATGGCGCGTCCCGACGGCTCCATTATTGAAACGCCTATTACAGCAAACTTCCGTGAAGGTCTGAGCGTACTTCAGTACTTCATCTCGACTCACGGTGCTCGTAAAGGTTTGGCGGATACCGCACTGAAAACAGCAAACTCTGGTTACTTGACCCGTCGTTTGGTTGATGTATCTCAGGATTTGGTTGTTGTTGAAGAAGATTGTGGCACGACTAATGGCCTCTTGATGACACCTGTTATTGAAGGTGGCGATATCATTGAATCATTGGGTGACCGTATTCTTGGTCGTGTTGTTGCGGTAGATGTAGTCAAGCCTGGTACGAACGACATTGTTGTTGAAGCAGGCACAATGATTAATGAGAAGTGGGTTGAGCGTATTGAGTTAATGGGCATTGATGAACTTAAGGTTCGTTCTCCTATTACTTGTGACACCCGTTACGGTATTTGTTCAGAATGTTATGGCCGTGATTTGGCTCGTGGTCATCGCATTAATTCTGGCGAAGCAGTTGGTGTTGTTGCTGCTCAGTCCATTGGTGAGCCGGGCACTCAGTTAACTATGCGTACTTTCCACATTGGTGGCGCGGCATCTCGAGCATCTGCCGTTGATAGTATTCAGGTCAAAATGGGTGGAACGGTACGGCTTGTTAATATTAAAGTTGTTGAGCGAGAGAATGGCGAATTGGTGGCGGTATCTCGTTCTGGTCAGTTGGCATTAGCCGATGAAAATGGTCGTGAGCGCGAACGCTATAAATTACCTTACGGTGCTGTGATTAAAGTCAAGGAAGGCGCTACTGTTGCAGCTGGAGATGTGGTTGCCAATTGGGATCCACACACTCACCCAATTATTACAGAAGTTGCTGGTAAAACTGCCTTCTCTGGTATGGAAGAAGGCCTAAGTATTCGCACTCAAACGGATGACATGACAGGTCTTTCTAATATTGCTGTGATTGATCCTAATGAGCGCCCTTCAGCTGGTAAAGACCTTAAGCCAATGGTGACCTTGTTGGATAGCAAAGGTAAAGAGCTAACCTTTGCCAATTCGACTGTACCTGCGCACTATATGTTGCCGCCCAATGCTATTCTCAGTATCACTGATGCGAGCCATGTGGGTGCTGGTGATATTATTGCTCGGATCCCACAAGAAGGTTCAAAGACCCGTGATATTACAGGTGGTTTGCCAAGGGTTGCTGACCTGTTTGAAGCGCGTAAGCCGAAAGATCCGGCTATCCTGGCTGAAATTACGGGTACGGTTACCTTTGGTAAAGAAACCAAAGGTAAGCGCCGTTTGGTTATCACCCCACCTAATGGTGAGTTGCTCCCAGATGGCAGTGATCACTATGAAGCATTGATTCCAAAGTGGCGTCAATTGGGCGTGTATGAAGGTGAGAATGTGATTAAGGGTGAGACCATTGCGGATGGCCCTGAGAACTCTCACGATATTCTTCGCCTCCAGGGTGTTGATTCACTGGCTAAATATATCGTTAACGAAATTCAGGACGTATACCGTCTGCAGGGTGTAAAAATTAACGATAAGCACATTGAAGTTATTTGCCGTCAGATGCTGCGTAAAGTAGAAATTACCGAAATGGGTGATTCCAGCTTTGTGAAGGGTGAGCAGGTTGAATACAACCGAGTACTCGAGGAGAACGAGAAGCTGGTAGCGGATGACAAGTTCCCTGCGAAGTATGAGCGTCTGTTGCTGGGTATTACCAAGGCTTCTCTTGCGACAGAAAGCTTTATCTCAGCTGCATCGTTCCAGGAAACGACTCGAGTTCTTACCGAGGCATCTGTTACTGGGAAAGCCGATGGTTTGCGTGGCCTGAAAGAGAACGTTGTTGTAGGTCGTTTGATTCCAGCAGGTACCGGTTTGACGTACCACGCACAGCGTAAGAAAGATCGTGAAACCGTTAGCGAAACGACAGTGAGTGCAAGTGATATTGAAGCAGCACTGAGTGAAGCGCTTAGCTCTGACGAATAAGCTCTGGCGAAGTGTAAGAAATTGAGCGGCGGCTCCTCCATGTGAGCCGCTTGACTCGAGGGTGCGGTATCTTTAGAATGCCGCCTCCCTCATTTCAGAGCATGGAATAGGGGTCTGTTTTTACAGATCTATTTTTTTAGAGTCTTCCCCATGGAAGGCGTTTTTTTATTTTGGAGTAAATGAATGGCAACGATCAACCAGTTGGTTCGTAAGCCGAGAAAACGTAAAGTCGCCAAAAGCGATGTGCCCGCGCTACAGGCTTGTCCTCAGCGTCGCGGTGTATGTACCCGGGTGTATACCACTACACCTAAAAAGCCGAACTCAGCACTACGTAAAGTATGTCGTGTTCGTCTGACCAACGGTTTCGAAGTAACTTCGTATATCGGTGGTGAAGGGCACAACCTGCAAGAGCACAGTGTTGTTTTGATTCGTGGTGGTCGTGTTAAGGATCTTCCTGGTGTGCGTTATCACACTGTTCGTGGAAGCCTTGATACTGCTGGTGTGAGCAATCGTAAACAACGTCGCTCTAAGTATGGTACCAAACGACCTAAATAAGGGCGTCCTAAGTAAGACGTTTATGTTTAGTGCTATTAAGTGAATAGCCTACGTTATATCGGTAAAAACTGAGTAAGGCCGGGTGTGGAAATCACAGGTTCATCCCGGAAAACCCTGAAGAGAAGAGCAAGATTATGCCTAGAAGAAGAGTCGTCGCTAAGCGTGAAATACTGCCGGATCCAAAGTTCGGTAATGTCACCCTAGCCAAGTTTATGAACCATGTGATGATCAGCGGCAAGAAAGCTGTTGCTGAAAGTATCGTCTATGGTGCCCTGGATCTCGTTGAGAGCCGTCTTAATGAAGATCCTATTGCTGCTTTTGAAACAGCATTGGAAAATATCGCACCTTCCGTGGAAGTAAAATCCCGCCGTGTTGGTGGTGCTACCTATCAGGTGCCAATTGAAGTTCGCCCTTCTCGTCGTGTAGCTTTGGCTATGCGTTGGATGGTGGATTACGCACGTAACCGTGGTGAAAAATCCATGGCACAACGTTTAGCTGGCGAAATCATTGATGCCCAGCAGAACAAAGGTGGTGCTGTTAAGAAGCGTGAAGATGTTCACCGTATGGCTGAAGCCAACAAGGCGTTTTCTCACTTCCGGTTCTAAACTTTACACTGTTAAGTTTAGTACTTGCTGGTTTACTTGTTTATTTAGTACAGGCCAGTTTAGTCATCACCAAAAGGTAGCTGTTGTCAGCTACCTTTTGTGGTTTTTAAGATTCTGTTTTAAATTGATTTTGTTGGGGAAAAATTGTGGCTCGTAAGACTCCCATTGCCCGCTATCGCAATATTGGCATCTGCGCACACGTAGATGCTGGTAAGACCACCACGACTGAGCGAGTGCTGTTCTATACAGGGCTCTCCCATAAGATAGGTGAAGTTCACGATGGCGCCGCGACCATGGACTGGATGGAGCAAGAACAGGAGCGGGGTATTACCATTACCTCCGCGGCAACTACCTGTTTTTGGGCGGGCATGCAGCAGCAGTTTGAGCAGCACCGCATCAATATTATTGATACGCCCGGGCACGTTGACTTCACCATTGAAGTGGAGCGTTCACTGCGGGTTTTAGATGGTGCCGTTGTTGTACTTTGTGGCTCTTCCGGTGTTCAGCCGCAAACAGAAACTGTTTGGCGTCAGGCCAATAAATATGAAGTTCCCCGTATGGTCTTTGTGAACAAAATGGACCGTGCCGGCGCTGACTTTATGATGGTTGTTGATCAACTAAAAGATCGACTCGGTGCCAACGCGGTACCTTTACAAATGACCATCGGCGCTGAAGAAGAATTTAAAGGTGTTGTTGATCTGATCAAAATGAAAGCGATTCTCTGGAATGAGTCTGATCAGGGTATGACCTTTGATTATGCGGATATACCAGAAGATATTTTGCCCCAGTGTGAAGAGATGCGTGAGTACCTTATTGAAGCTGCGGCAGAAGCAAACGACGAGCTAATGGAAAAATATCTGGACGGTGCTGAACTGTCAGAGGAAGAAATAAAAGCAGGAATTCGTCAGCGGACACTGGCCAATGAAATAGTCCCAGTTCTTGGTGGTTCGGCATTCAAGAATAAAGGTGTCCAGGCAGTATTGGATGCCGTAGTTGAATATCTGCCATCTCCAACAGAGGTTAAAGCCATTGAGGGAACACTTGAAGATGGCGAAACCGTAGCTACTCGTGAAGCAGATGATGATGCGCCTTTTTCTGCGTTGGCCTTTAAAATTGCGACCGATCCTTTTGTGGGTACGCTGACATTCTTCCGGGTTTATTCTGGCAAGCTGGAAAGTGGCACAGCACTTTATAACTCTGTTAAGCACAAGAAAGAGCGAGTGGGCCGTATGGTGCAAATGCACTCTAACAGCCGTGAAGATATCAAAGAAGTTTTGGCGGGTGACATTGCTGCAGCCATTGGCCTGAAAGATGTGACAACGGGCGATACTCTTTGTGCAGAAAATGGAAAAATTGTTCTGGAGCGTATGGAGTTTCCCGAGCCGGTTATTTCTGTAGCCGTAGAGCCTAGATCTCAAGCAGATCAGGAAAAAATGGGCATTGCCCTCGGTAAGTTGGCCCAAGAAGACCCTTCTTTCAGAGTTAAAACTGATGAAGAAACCGGCCAAACCATTATCTCTGGAATGGGTGAATTGCATTTGGATATTCTGGTTGAGCGTATGCGCCGGGAGTTCAGTGTTGAGGCCAACATTGGTAAGCCCCAAGTTGCTTATCGTGAAGCTATTCGCAATATCTGTGAAATCGAAGGCAAATTCATTCGGCAGTCCGGTGGCCGTGGTCAATATGGTCATGTTTGTATCAAGTTTGAGCCAGGCGAAGATGCCGGTGCAGAAGGGCTCGAGTTTGTAAATGAAATTGTTGGGGGTGCCGTACCGCGTGAGTATATTCCAGCGGTTGAAAAAGGCATTTCAGAACAAATGCAAAATGGTGTTCTGGCAGGTTATCCACTGCTGGGGCTAAAGGCTACATTACATGATGGTTCTTTCCACGATGTGGATTCCAATGAAATGGCCTTTAAGATTGCTGCGTCTATGGCGACTAAAAAGCTCGCTGAAGATGGTGGTGCGGTGTTACTAGAGCCCATGATGAAAGTCGAAGTGGTTACACCAGAAGAAAACATGGGCGATGTGGTGGGAGATCTGAACCGACGCCGTGGTGTTATTCAAGGAATGAATGACGGCACCATGGGCAAAATTGTTGATGCGGAAGTTCCGTTGGCAGAGATGTTTGGCTATGCGACAGATCTGCGCTCGGCAACACAGGGGCGTGCAACGTTCACCATGGAATTTGAGAAGTACTCTGAAGCGCCACGTGCTGTCGCTGATGAGATTATGTCCAAAAATCAATTTTAATTTAAAAATTTAGACTTTAGTTTAGAGGTTATAGTAATGGCAAAGGAAAAGTTTGAGCGTAACAAGCCCCACGTAAACGTGGGCACAATTGGTCACGTTGACCATGGTAAAACAACTCTGACAGCGGCGCTGACCCGCGTGTGTGCAGAAGTATGGGGTGGTGATGCCGTAGCATTTGACGGTATCGATAACGCACCG
>JAJFKD010000120.1 GCA_021773405.1 Porticoccus sp. | reverse complement strand
CAGCATCACCCTTGGCTGAGCTTCTTTAGGATGAGCCTCCATAGCTTGCTCTAGATACTCAACCATACCTTTTTTATTACCCTGCAATTCTGAAAGTGCTGCTAGTTTCAATAGTGCCGGAAGGTGGTCTTTATTGTGTTCCAGCACATTGAAATAGCGCTGTTTAGCGCCATCAAGATCATTTTCCTTGATCGCTAGAAATGCTAGGTTTTGATTGGCGCCAGGATTACCAGGTGATATCGACAATGCTTTCTCAAATGCAGATTTGGCATCATCCGTTTGGTCCGCAGCCATATAAACTTCGCCACGCAAGTTGTGAGCAATAAAGCTACCAGGGTTTTTCTTTTCAAATTCATCTACGGCATTTAATGCGCCAACAAAATCTTTTTTCCTTAAGAGAGCTGCTATTAAGAGTGCATCTGCCTGCTGAAACTGAGGGTTTAGTTTTAAAGCTGCCTCTATGTGCTCCATCCCCCCAGCGACTTCACCATGAGCCATCAATCCTGCACCTAGTCTGACTTGAGCCTCAGGAGAATCCGGTTGTAATTCGGCAGCCTTTGTTAAAAGCGCAATACCCTCTTCAATCTTATTCTGCTTAAGCAGTGCACTGGATAATAAATTGAGTGCATTAATATCTTCATCATTTGCATCAACAACAGGCCTTATCAACGCCTCTGCTTCTTTTGCATCACCCGACCTTAACTTCATTGTCGTCAACAACTTTCTTCCTGGGACGCTATTTGGTACCAACGCTAAAAAACGATAGGCAAAGTCTTCCGCTAATGCATAGTTTCCTTCTAAATCATGAGCTGTCGCCAAATAGAACAATGACATGGGATAACGATCTTCATTGTTCTGAGCAAGGTCAAAAGCCGACACTGCGTCTTTAATATCTCGATTATGGAAATGAAGAATACCCTGAAGGTATTGGGTGCCGGGGCTTCGTGGTGCACGTTTTAGCAAGACATCAATATCTTCTTTTGCACCGTCCATGTCATTCATTTGAAGACGAACTAGGGCTCGCTTATATCGATCATCTAAACGGTGGCTACTGTTATTGATTGCCTTGGTAAAGGCCTCTTCTGCTAACTGCGGGTTCAAACTTCTTAACTCAATATCTCCTTGTAAACTCCAAGCGGGAGCATAATTTGGATCTACTTCAAAAACTTTCTGCAATTGCTCACGAACTAGAGTCCAATCCCCTCTCGACTGAACACCAGTAAGGCGCGCTTTTGCCTCTAAAACATAAGCAGACTCAAAGGAATTCATTGCTTTTTCAATGAGCTCACTTGCTTCTTTTGTTTTGCCCTCTCTCAGGAAACCCATTCCCTGTGATGCATAGACAAAAGAACGGGCAGAGTCAGATAAATTATCGGCTGACAGTGCTTGGAGTTTATCTGACTCACCATGGATCAAGAGTGATTGTGATAAAAGTGGCAATACATCATCTTCTGAATACCCAAGTTCATGTGCCCTTGTAAGCTCTTTTATCGCATCAGCATACTGACCTTGATCAAAGTAAACTTTACCTAAAAGCCAACGAGCTTCCTGATTTTTACCATTTTTCTGTAGAGCATTTTTTAGCTCGATAACAGCGGCTTTTTGTTTTCCACCAGCCAAATGGCCCTTAGCCTCTTCAACATTTTTATTGCCAGAAGAATCACCAGAACAAGCTATTAATAGGCTAATAAGGAAAGCCAGAAAGCCATTTCGGAAATAAATATCCATGAAAATTTCCTTTGAATCAGTTAACAATCAATTTAGGCAGTTTATTACTCCAGGACATCAATAGCAGCAACAAACAAAACATAAATTTAAAATATTAAAAAACTTATAAGAGAAGGGTAAATCAATCCTTACCAATGAACAAATTGAAAATTGAGTGAGAGCGCACATTTAAAGCAGAGAATACATTTCATGCCCTTATAGAAGTAGAGAGGTAGGCATAGACAAAAAAATGTGCAAAAAAAAACGGCAACCTAAGGTCGCCGTTTTTAGTATTGCTTAAGCCGTGATTAAGCAGACAAAGTGCTTACTTTTTTACGACGAACAACACCCATCAGCAACAAGCTACCAGCAAGCAGAGCTATAGTAGCTGGCTCTGGAATTGCTTCTGAAGCCAAGATTGCGAATTGCAATTGGAAAGAGTTGCTTTCACCTTCAAAGGTAGTGAAACCAATACATCCACTTGGGCTAGGAGGATTTGTTGCAGCACATGCCGCATCAGACAGCACGCCTAGATTACCTAGAGATTCTTGCAAGAATACGTCATAAACATATCCATCACGAACAAAACTATCGATCAAGAATGCCAACTCACCGCCATTAACGATTGTTGGAATACCTAACAAGCCGCCAGACAATACAAAGATATCGCCACAACCTAGAGCATTCTCTGCACCTGAAGGACAAGCAGCACCAGAAAGCGCATTACTTGTTTCTTCAAAAAGAACACCAAAAGTGATTTCCTGAATTTGGTCGGCACCGCCACCAAATGGAGAAAGAACTACATAATCTTCAGCTGCTGCACTATCGAGTGATTGGCCAGTAATTACAAAGTTGTTGTGAGTCAATACTGGGCCTAGAGCAAAAGGCAGAGCATTAATGTCTTCTGAAACTGTTACATTACCTTGAGTCAGGTCACCACTTGGAGTAGTTGAATCCAGAGCTTCAGGGTTAATAACCAAGCTACTAACTTGGTTAGTAGGGTTAGATGCTGTACCCCAGCTTAACTTAGTGAAACCATTAACGTCCGTTACAGTGTCTGTACTACCTTCTTTGGTGACGCCTGCAGGAGCAATTGGCTCAACAAATTCAAACTCTTGAGTATAGTCAAAAGATGTAATTAGGGTTGCCGACATAGCCGAACTCGCTAAGACAGTACCAAATCCTATCCCGACTACCAGTTGCTTAAGTAGCATTGGTGCTTTCATTTTGTATCTCCTTGATAACTTAAATCTATTTTCTGCTTTCGCAAATTATTAAACTGTTATCTAAACTAATGCACAAGCTGTGCCAAAAACAACAAAATAAATATAACCAACTGATTTTAAAGGGTTATTTAACTCAATATAGATTAACCCTTATATAAACCATTGCCTAAAATAAGCCAGATGTAAATATACCTGACACCCCATGTACTCCAATAATCTTCAGTTAAAATAATTACCCATAACTGCCAAAATAAAAACATTTCTCACCAACCAAAAAAGCCATACTGAATAATGCCTATACTAAGTATTCTTTGACGCTAACAAACTCCAACGACATAATTCCAAAATGATAAACTCTGCCATCACAAAACAAATTGCCCTGTATGGGCATCAAGCGCCATCCGCCGATAATTCACAACCTTGGCACTTTATCTGGGATGGCTCACTGCTATCGATAAAATACGATACTCCTCGAGTTGAAGGAAAAACATTCCCCGCAAACAGCCCTGCCACCTTATTATCACTAGGAGCGGCAATTGAAAATATTCATTTAATTTCAAATAGTTATGAAATAAAATGCTGCCATTCAGTCACTTTTGAAGACTTATCTTCTACCCATGCTAAAGCAATAATAGATTTTCAATCGACACCACAATTGGCGCTACCAGACCTCTCAAACAACCACCCAATTGTTAATCGCCATACAAATCGTTTTGCCTACCAAAGTAAAATTTTACCCAAGTTAGCCGTAAACCATTTAGAAAAACTCACCAGAGGCTCTGCACGATTGTTATTAATCGATGACAAAGCCTCGATTCATAAAGCTGGAAAATTAGTCGAACTAGCATCAAATATTCGCTTTCAAACCAAAGAAGTACATGAATGGCTCGGCAAGAGCTTAAGGTTTACCAAGGATGATGTAAAAAAAGCTGACGGCCTAGATGTCCGCACTTTAGACCTGCCTCCAGGTGGTTCTATTTTCTTAAAATTCATAAGTAGCTGGAACAGGATGAAGGTGCTTAACCAAATTGGCACATACCGATTATTGGCAAAAATAGACGCAGCCCCAATTAAAGCTGCACCAGCTATTTTAGCCGTTATTGCTCCAGCTACCCCACAGGGGGCAATTGATGCTGGCATGCTAATGTGTAATGCATGGACTTATTTAAACAACGAAGATATTGCAGTACATCCCTATTACGTAGTCGCAGACCAATTAGCCCGACTAAGAGAAAATGCAGTGCCCGAACAACTGATTAATAGTGCTCGAGATATAGAACAACAATGCCAGACAACTTTAGATTTAAAGGAAGGTGAAACGTTACATATGTTTCTAAGGGCAGGCTATCCGAAAAAAGTTCCACTGAGATCTTTAAGATTACCAGATGACCTTGTATTTACAGACACATCAGGTAGCTAGTAGTTATAGATAAATCATATTAATCAGTTATTTTACTTAACTGGCTTCCCAGTTGTTTTCTCGCAATTAACAGACCGAGCTTTTGCAGAGGGTTACGATTTCCCCAAGGACGCCAAGTCACTTTCATCTTGTTTTTATAGGCATCAAAATGAAGCCCCTTAGGGGCGACGGGAATGTCACCA
>JAJFKD010000119.1 GCA_021773405.1 Porticoccus sp. | reverse complement strand
AGACATTTCTGTGGTGGAACAAGCCATCATCGATTTCGATTTGGATGCGGACAAAGTTAATCCACTTTATTGTTAATCCATTCAGCCATTTGTTTATAAAGAAATGAACAATGAGAAAATCATTAATGTTTAAATTAAGAGTACAAAAAATGAGAGTGAATAGTGGCTATTGAGACGATTCATGTACCAGATCTCGGGGGTGCCGAGAGCGTTGAAGTTATTGAACTTTGTGTCTCCCCTGGTGATGTCGTAGAGCTAGAACAATCTCTTATTGTGTTGGAATCCGATAAGGCCACAATGGATGTTCCTAGCCCTAAGGCGGGAACGATAACGGCTTTATTGGTTAAAGAGGGAGATGTTGTTAACGAAGGCTCAGCTATTGTTGAAATAGAGCTATCAAATGACGACATAACTACCAGTTCTGAACCTGAAGAGGTATTGGAGGAGCTATCTATACCTGAGCAGGAATCAGATCCTAAAGAACAGCCACAAGAAGCAGCGTTGTCTGCAGAAAAAAATGTGTTACCAGAAGAAAGTGCAACATCGACAGTTGCACCTGATGCCCAGGTAGAACGTATTGTAACTATTCCAGATACGGGCACAGAGGAGGCGGTTGAGGTTATTGAGCTGCCTGTTTCTCCTGGGGATAAACTGTCGGAAGGTGACAGCATCCTGGTGGTAGAAACAGACAAGGCGACCATGGAAATCCCGGTTTCCTTTGGTGGAGAAATTTTAAAAATATTGGTCAAGGAAGGGGATAAGGTTAGCAGTGGTGATGAAGTCGCTGTTATGTCGGCAGAACCTTCAACTGATTCGAGCTCTACAGAACAATTGCAAATGGAGGCGCCAGTACAGGAATCAGAGCCTGCTGCTAAAGTGGAGTCGGCACCAGCATCAGTTTCATCTGAAGCTGAACCGGTTATTCCAGGCACAGTAGATGACGGCGTTTCCGATACATCGTTGGGAGCAGAAGTTTATGCCGGTCCAGCCTCTAGAGCTTTGGCTCGTGAACTTGGGGTCGACCTTCATAAGGTTAAAGGAACGGGACCACGAGGTCGTATTCTCAAAGAAGATTTAAATAATTACGTTAAAGCAGCTGTGGCCAAAGCTGAGTCTGGTTCAGGTGTAGGTGCAACAGGTTCTGGTATTCCTGCTGTTCCCGATGTGGATTTTGCTAAATTTGGTGAGATAGAAACAATCCCATTACAAAAGATTAATAAGCTTACCGCCGCAAATATGCATCGGAGTTGGCTGAATGTTCCTCATGTTACCCAGTTTGATGAAGCAGATATAACGGACCTTGAGGACTTTAGAAAGTCGTTGAAGGTAGAAGCTGAAAAACGAGGAACACGACTAACACCATTACCGTTTCTGTTAAAAGCTTGTGCTCATGCGTTGGTGGCTAACCCTGAATTTAATCGTTCGATTACCAGCGATGGTGAAACATTTATTCAGAAAAAATACGTGCACATAGGTATTGCCGTGGATACACCCCGTGGCTTAGTTGTGCCTGTCATCCGCGATGTAGATACCAAGGGTCTTTGGCAGTTAGCTAATGAAGTTAATGAGATGGCAGCGAAAGCACGTGATGGAAAGCTCTCAGCGGCTGAAATGCAAGGTGGCTGCTTCACTGTATCAAGTTTGGGGGCTATTGGCGGGAATGGCTTTACTCCCATAGTAAACACGCCAGAGGTTGGCATTCTAGGCGTCTCCAAATCACAGATAAAACCTGTTTGGGATGGTTCAGAGTTTGTTCCCCGTATGATGCTTCCCCTTAGTGTTTCCTATGATCATCGAGTGGTTAATGGTGCAGATTGCGGTCGATTCTTTACCTATTTAGTGCAGGAGTTGGGAGATACCCGTAGATTGGCTTTATGATAAGCTGGTTTATTAACTGATTGATATATAAATAAATTTTTTATTAATTTCTTTTTTTGGTGAGATAAAAACCCTGGCTATGCCGGGGTTTTTTTATTTTTACCAGTCTAAAACCATATAACTCTCGTATCAGCGTTTGTTAGATAGAAAGAGATAAAATTAATATTCGTTTTCAATTGGTTAGGGAACTAACAGCCTTTTTTGCCTGCCTAAGTGAACATAGCTATATGGAGATGGACTATTAACTCTTTTTTACTATAAGGATCTAAATGATATCCCAATAAAGTTATCGTAGGATAAGACGGCAAAGTAGGTGGCGAGAATGGTGATTACCATGAAGCATCAACATATGACACATGAAGGTATAAATGAAGATATAAGGCATCAGACAAAAAAATACATAGCATTTGTCTTTTTGATGTTGATGCTTACTTTTCTGGCCAGCCCTTATGCAGTAGCTGAAGCTGCAATATCAGAAATGGCTACCCCAGAAAGAGCTACACAAGAAACTGTTATGGCTGAGGCATCGGCATACAATGGTATGGTTTCAGGTATAGCGATTGATGATGCAGATGTGAAGGCGGTACAGCGGGTTATTGGCGGTCAAATTTATGCATTGAAGTCGGGCAATCATCAAACAGCCTATTCTTATGCAGCCCCTAATGTACAACAGGCTTTTCCTTCCGTTAAAAACTTTATTAGCATGGTTCAGAAAGGTTACAGACCGTTATACCAACATACTTCTTATATTTTTGGTAAAAATACAACCTCCAATGGAGAGGTATATCAGGAAGTTATTGTGTCGGATGAAACCCGCCAATTATGGCAATTTATTTATACCTTAAAACAGCAGAAAGACTATAGCTGGAAAGTGACTAATGTAGTTATGTACCCTTATCAGGGTACATCAGTTTAGCTTCTTTCCGCTTCTGTATTTTAATTAGATAAACAAAATAAGAGTCCCGAGAAGTTTGTAAATAGTATCTATTTACTTCGGGGCTCTTTTTTATGTGCAGGTTTTTTACTGCGTCCCTTTGGTTTGGCTGAACTGTCAGATGAGCGCTTTTTAGGCTGGTTAGATCCCAGGATACTGAGTTTCATCGGTTGTTGGCGAACTCGAACCTTATTCTTCAGGTGCTGGAATATTTCTTTCGGCATACCTTCTGGTAGGTCTACTGTACTGTAGTCATCGTTTAATTTGATACGGC
>JAJFKD010000118.1 GCA_021773405.1 Porticoccus sp. | reverse complement strand
TTCGTGAGGGTGGTCGTACTGTAGGTGCTGGTGTTGTAGCGAAGATCCTCGACTAATCGATCTTGCTGCATGCCGATACCTGCTTTTAAGGTGGGTATCAGATAAAAAGGCCGCCCTTAGGGTGGCCTTTTTAGTCGTTTTTCTGCATTGGCTGTTATCCCCGGCCTGGTTTATGAAAAACATAAGAAAAGAAGTGGGTTTTTGCTTGACAGGTGGTTGGGTCAGCCTTAGAATCTCGCCTCCTTTTTTCAGGGTCTCGATGAGCGAGGCCTGTAGGCTCTTTAGATAGTTGGAGTTTGATTCCATGCAGGATCAACGTATTCGTATTCGCCTCAAGGCATTTGATCACAAGTTGATTGATGCTTCGACGCAAGAAATCGTTGAGACGGCAAAGCGTACCGGTGCACAGATTCGTGGCCCGATTCCATTGCCGACTCGTAAAGAACGTTTTACGGTTTTGATTTCTCCGCACGTTAACAAAGATGCAAGAGATCAGTACGAAATTCGCACCCACAAGCGGTTGCTGGATATCGTAGAGCCAACAGAGAAGACAGTTGATGCTTTGATGAAGCTGGATTTAGCAGCTGGTGTTGAAGTTCAAATTAGTCTGACATAAGTAAGACATAAGTTAAGTAGTAACAAAGTAGTACAGAATACAAAACCCAGGTTCGGCCAACGTCGGGCGGGTGTAACGCTCTGAAATGGGCGGCCATAGCGGGTAACAGCCCCGTACACTATGAGGTTATACAAAATGGCAATTGGTATTGTCGGCCGCAAATGTGGCATGACACGTGTTTTCAATGATGATGGCGCTTCTGTCCCGGTCACAGTGGTCGAGGTAGAGCCGAATCGCATTACTCAAATTAAGACTGATGAAACTGATGGCTACACTGCTGTGCAGGTGACCGTTGGTGCCCGTCGTGCTTCCCGTGTAAGTAAGTCTCAAGCTGGACATTTTGCTAAAGCAGGTGTTGAGGCTGGTCGTGGTAGTTGGGAGCTTCGTGTAGATGGTGGTCAGGATGAGCTTGAAGTTGGCGGTAATATCACAGTAGATCAGTTTGAAGCTGGTCAAAAAATTGATGTGACTGGTACTTCTAAAGGTAAGGGTTACGCTGGTGTGATCAAGCGCTGGAATTTCCAGATGCAGGATGCAACCCACGGTAACTCTATTTCTCACCGTGCTCCAGGTTCAATTGGTCAGTGTCAAACCCCGGGTCGAGTTTTCAAGGGTAAGAAAATGGCGGGCCATATGGGTGATGAGCGTGTTACGACTCAGAATCTTGAAATTGTACGTGTTGACGCCGAGCGCAACCTGCTCCTGATTAAGGGTGCAGTACCGGGTGCTCCTGGCGGTGATGTGATCGTTCGTGCAGCTGTTAAGAGCTGAGGGGATCGTCGATGGAATTAAATATTGCAACAGCCAAAGGTAATTCAGGGACGGTAGAAGTTTCTGATGCGGCCTTCGGTAAAGAATATAACCAAGATTTGGTGCATCAAGCGGTAACTGCCTATTTGGCAGGTGCTCGCCAGGGTACTCGTGCTCAGAAAAACAGAGCAGCAGTCGCTGGTGGTGGGCGTAAGCCTTGGAGTCAAAAAGGTTCTGGCCGTGCGCGTGCTGGTACTATTAGAAGCCCTATCTGGCGTTCAGGTGGTGTGACGTTTGCAGCTCAGCCTCAGGATCATTCTCAGAAGCTGAACCGCAAAATGTATCGTGCTGCACTGCGCTCCATTTTGTCAGAGTTGGCTCGTCAAGAGCGTTTGGTTGTAGTTGAGGAGTTTGATCTCGACGCACCAAAAACCAAAGCTTTGGTTCAGAAGTTGGGCGATTTCGGTTTGCAGGATGTGCTGATCGTGACTGAAGAAGTTAGTGAAAATCTTTACCTGTCATCTCGTAACCTTCATAAGGTTGATGTTCGTGATGTAGTTGGTGTTGATCCGGTTAGCTTGATTCGTTTTGAAAAGGTGTTGGTGACCGTGCCTGCGCTGAAAAAGATTGAGGAGATGCTGGGATGAAGCAAGAACGCATCTTCAAAGTGTTGTTAGGTCCACACTTTTCAGAAAAGTCTGCCATTGTTGGTGATACCAATAATCAGGTTGTATTTAAAGTTACTCCAGATGCTACCAAGCCAGAAGTTAAGGCAGCGGTTGAGCAGCTCTTCAAGGTAAAGGTAGCAGGTGTATCTGTTGCTAATGTGAAGGGTAAAACCAAGCGTGCTAAGCACGGAATGGGTAAGCGCTCAGACTGGAAAAAAGCTTACGTTCGTCTAGAGCAGGGTCAAGAAATTGACTTTGCAGTAGTAGAGTAAGGGGTTGTTGAGATGCCAGTTGTAAAGAGAAAGCCAACGTCTCCCGGTCGCCGCTTTGTTGTCAGTGTTGTAAACCCTGACTTGCACAAAGGCGCGCCTCATGCACCTTTGCTTGAGAAAAAATCAAAGTCCGGCGGTCGTAATAATAATGGACGCATTACCACTCGCCATGTTGGTGGCGGTCATAAGCAGCACTATCGTGTAATCGACTTTAAGCGCAATAAAGATGGTATTCCGGCGACAATTGAGCGCTTGGAATATGATCCAAATCGCAGTCCATACATTGCACTGTTGTGCTATGCCGATGGTGAGCGTCGCTACATCATTGCACCTAAAGGTTTGAAGGCAGGTGATACGGTTCAGTCTGGTGTGGATGCACCTATTAAGGTAGGTAATACCTTACCGCTGACTAATATCCCGGTGGGTAGCGTTGTTCACTGTGTTGAAATGAAACCAGGAAAAGGTGCTCAGATAGCGCGTAGTGCTGGTACTTCTGCTCAGCTGGTGGCGAGAGAAGGCCAATATGCAACCCTGCGTTTGCGCAGTGGTGAAATGCGTAAGGTGCCTGTAGATTGTCGCGCTACTATTGGTGAGGTCTGTAACAGTGAGCATAACTTGCGTTCGTTAGGTAAAGCTGGTGCAAGTCGTTGGCGTGGTGTTAGGCCTACAGTTCGTGGTGTGGCTATGAACCCTGTTGATCACCCGCATGGTGGTGGTGAAGGTCGTACTTCTGGTGGTCGTCACCCAGTATCGCCTTGGGGCACGCCAGCTAAAGGTTATAAGACTCGTAAGAACAAGCGTACGAACAATATGATTGTTCGCAGTCGCGGCAAATAATTCAGAGAAGAGGAAACAATAGTGTCACGCTCTCTCAAAAAAGGCCCATTTATCGACCTGCATTTGGTTAAGAAGGTTGATGAGGCATTGGAAAAAAATGACAGACGTCCGATCAAAACTTGGTCTCGTCGTTCCATGGTTAGCCCGGATATGGTGGGTTTGACCATTGCTGTTCACAACGGTCGTCAACACGTGCCCGTTTTGATCAACGAGGAAATGGTTGGACATAAACTCGGCGAATTCGCCCCAACGCGGACCTACAGAGGTCACGTGGCGGACAAGAAAGCCAAGCGTTAAACGGCGAATTGAGAGGAATATGACTGTGGAAGTAGCAGCTAAATTACGTGGAGCAAAACTGTCGGCCCAAAAGGCTCGATTAGTGGCGGATCAGGTGCGTGGTAAGCCCGTTGAGGTAGCTCTAGATCTTCTGGCTTTTAGCCCTAAAAAGGGTGCGGCCTTAATTAAGAAAGTGCTGGAGTCTGCGATTGCAAACGCTGAGCACAATGAAGGCGCGGATGTAGATGAACTGCGTGTATCAACAATTTTTGTTGATGAAGGTACAACAATGAAGCGTATTAAGCCCCGCGCTAAGGGCCGTGCTGATCGTATCTTAAAACGTAGCTGCCACATAACCGTGAAAGTTGCTGACGAGGAGACCGTTTAATGGGTCAGAAAGTACATCCAACTGGTATTCGTCTGGGTATTGTTAAAAAGCATACTTCAGTGTGGTACGCAGGTCAGAAAGACTACGCAGATAAGTTAAACACGGACCTAGAAGTACGTGAATTTATCAGCAATGAATTAGATCACGCTTCTGTTAGTCGGATTGAAATTGAACGTCCTGCACAAACAGCTCGTATTACTATTCACACGGCGCGTCCGGGTATTGTGATTGGTAAAAAAGGTGAAGGCGTTGAGAAGTTGCGCAATCAGGTGTCTGCCAAAATGGGCGTTCCTGTGCACATCAACATTGAAGAAGTGCGCAAACCAGATCTCGACGCAACATTGGTTGCACAGAGTGTTGCTCAGCAGTTGGAGCGTCGTGTTATGTTCCGTCGTGCCATGAAGCGCGCTGTTCAAAACGCTATGCGTCAGGGTGCTAAAGGCATCAAAATTCAAGTTGGCGGTCGCTTGGGCGGAGCAGAAATTGCACGTTCAGAGTGGTATCGCGAAGGCCGTGTGCCGTTGCATACACTTCGTGCTGATATTGATTATGGTACCGCTGAAGGTTCCACTACTTACGGCATTATTGGTGTCAAGGTATGGATCTTCAAAGGTGAAGTAATAGGTGGTGAAGAGGCGGCGCCTGCGCCAGCCAAAAAGACACCATCTAACAAGAAATAAGTTTGCGAGTTAAGGGTCAAGCGAGATGCTGCAACCGAAACGTACAAAATTCCGTAAGCAACATAAAGGTCGTAACCGCGGCTTGGCATTGCGCGGTAGTAAAGTAAGCTTTGGCGAGTTTGGTTTAAAAGCCACTGGTCGTGGTCGTCTCACTGCGCGTCAGATTGAAGCGGCTCGTCGAGCAATGACTCGTCATATTAAGCGGGGCGGAAAAATTTGGATTCGGGTATTCCCTGACAAGCCAATTACAAATAAGCCTCTTGAAGTAAGGATGGGTAAAGGTAAGGGTAACGTTGAATACTGGATAGCCCAGATTCAGCCAGGCAAAATTTTGTATGAGATGGATGGCGTTTCTGAAGAGCTTGCTCGTGAAGCCTTTGCTCTCGCTGCTGCCAAGTTGCCCCTTCAAACCACCTTTGTTAAACGATCGGTGATGTGATGAAAGCCAGTGAACTTCGTGAAAAATCAGTTGATGAGCTGAGCCAAGAGTTGAATGACCAGCTAGAGCAGCAATTTAAGTTGCGCATGCAAGCTGCGACCTCTCAATTGGGCCAGAGTCATCAAATTAAAGAAACACGCAGAAATGTTGCGCGTATCAAAACAGTACTGAACGAGAAAGCGGGTAACTGAAATGACTGAAGCAGAGAGCAAAGCTAGTACTTTGTCAGGTCGTGTGGTCAGCGACAAGATGGACAAAACAGTGACGGTTCTGGTTGAGCGCCGTGTTAAGCACCCTATGTATGGCAAAATTGTGAATAAATCTAGCAAGATTAAAGCGCATGATGAAGCTAACGAGTGCCGTACTGGTGATGTAGTAACAATTGCAGAAACTCGCCCACTTTCCAAGACCAAGTCTTGGACGTTGGTTAACATCGACGAGCGTGCCGCCGAGATTTAAGTCGGCAGGCAGCAGTTACGGGTTCGGAGATTTACGATGATTCAAACAGAAAGTTATCTGGAAGTGGCAGACAATAGCGGTGCACGTAGAGTTATGTGTATTAAGGTGTTGGGCGGCTCCCACAGACGTTATGCACGCGTTGGTGACATTATTAAGGTCACTGTTAAGGAAGCAATTCCTCGCGGCAAAGTAAAAAAAGGTCAGGTGATGAACGCAGTTGTGGTTCGCACTAGAAAAGGTGTTCGTCGTCAAGATGGCAGCCTGATCAAGTTTGACGATAACGCAGCGGTTCTTTTGAACCAACAGTTAGCTCCTATTGGTACACGTATCTTTGGGCCGGTAACTCGTGAACTGCGTAGCGAACGTTTTATGAAAATTATCTCTCTGGCTCCCGAAGTACTGTAAGTCAGAGGAAAGGAAAGAGTTATGCTGAAAATCAAACGTGATGACGAGATCATTGTTATTGCCGGTAAAGATAAAGGCAAGCGTGGCAAGGTACTTAAAGTACAAGCAGATGGCCGCTTGACAATCTCTGGCATCAACATGATTAAAAAGCACCAGAAACCAAATCCACAATTGAATGTTCAAGGTGGAATTATTGAAAAAGAAGCCCCTATCCAGGCTTCTAATGTGGCTATATTCAATGCGGGCACCAGCAAGGCTGACCGTGTTGGTTTTAAAGTACTTGAAGACGGCAAGAAAATCCGCGTTTTCAAATCCAACGGCGAAGCCGTTGACGCCTAATTTGACAGGAAACTGACATGGCAAGGCTGAACGAAGTATACAAAAACGAAATCGCTGCTAAGCTGAAAGATGAGCTTGGTCTGGCTAACGTAATGGAAGTCCCAAAAATCACTAAAATCACTCTTAATATGGGTGTAGGTGAAGCGTTAGGGGACAAGAAAGCATTGGAAAATGCTGTTGCTGACATGACAAAAATCGCAGGGCAAAAGCCTGTTGTCACTAAAGCAAAGAAATCCATTGCAGGGTTTAAGGTCCGTGAGGGCTGGCCAATTGGCTGCAAAGTAACCCTTCGTAGCGAGCGTATGTACGAATTTTTAGAGCGTTTGATTTCTATCGCTATTCCTCGTATTAGAGATTTCCGTGGCGTTAGCCCAAAGTCCTTCGACGGACACGGTAACTTTGCTATGGGTGTGAGCGAGCAAATCATTTTCCCTGAAATTGAATACGATAAAGTGGACACACTGCGTGGTTTGGATATCACTATCACTACCAGTGCCCGTAACGATGATGAAGGACGTGCTTTATTGCGTGCCTTCAGCTTCCCTCTCAAGGGTTGAGGTTAGAAAATGGCTAAAGTATCCATGGTTGAGCGTGAGAAAAAACGCGCACGTACCGTTGCAAAATTTGCTGAAAAGCGTGCGGCACTGAAAGCTGCTATTGCAAACCCATCACTGTCTGATGATGAGCGTTGGGAAGCACAGTTGAAATTGCAGAAGCTTCCTCGTGATGCAAGTCCAAGCCGTCAGCGTAATCGTTGTCGCCAGACTGGTCGTCCGCACGGAGTTTATCGGAAATTTGGTTTGTGTCGTATTAAGCTGCGTGAAGCGGCGATGCGTGGCGATGTGCCAGGCTTAGTTAAAGCGAGCTGGTAAGCAGCGTCCCGAATTGAGGAATTGAACTGATGAGCATGCAAGATTCACTGGCAGATATGTTGACCCGCATTCGCAACGCGCAAATGGCGGAAAAACAAACTGTTTCTATGCCTTCTTCTAAGCTGAAAGCAGCTGTTGCACAAGTATTGCAAGATGAAGGATACATTAACGGATTTGGTGTAGAAGAAAGTGCTAAATCACAACTTACCATTGAGCTGAAGTATTTCGAAGGTAAGCCAGTTATTGAAGAAATCGACCGTTACAGTCGCCCAGGTTTGCGCCAGTATTCTGGTTCATCAAAACTGCCGAATGTTCGTGGTGGTCTGGGTGTTGCCATTGTGTCTACTAGTAAGGGAGTCATGACTGACCGCGCTGCTCGTGCAGCTGGCGTTGGTGGTGAGGTTCTCTGTACAGTATTCTAACGAGATAGTAGAGATGTCTAGAATTGCAAACAATCCGGTAAATATACCGTCTGGTGTTGAGGTTAAACTCAGTGCTAGTGAAATTTCTGTAAAAGGTTCAAAAACCACTTTGGCCATGCCGGTCAACAGTGATGTTGAAGTTAAGCAGGAAGATAACGTTCTGACTTTTGCGCCAAAAGATGGCAGCAAAAAATCTAATGCAATGGCGGGCACTACTCGTGCTTTGGTCAACAATATGGTGTTAGGTGTTAGTCAGGGTTTTGAGAAAAAACTGCAGCTGATTGGTGTTGGTTACCGTGCTCAGGCACAGGGCAAAAAATTGAACCTGACACTGGGTTTTTCCCACCCTGTTGAATTTCAATTGCCAGAAGGTGTAACAGCTGAAACGCCGAGTCAGACTGAAATTGTCTTGAAAGCAGCAGATAAGCAATTGCTTGGACAGGTAGCCGCGAAAATTCGCGCTTACCGTCCGCCAGAGCCCTATAAGGGTAAAGGCGTACGTTATGCTGATGAGCATGTGCGTCGTAAAGAAGCGAAGAAAAAGTAGGTTAGGATCATGAAGAAGAAACAATCTCGCCTGCGTCGTGCGCGCCGTGCTCGCAGCAAAATTCGTGAGTTAGGTGCCAATCGTCTGTGTATTAATCGCACACCACGGCATATTTACGCACAAGTAATTTCTCCTGATGGAGATCAGGTTTTGGCGTCAGCCTCTACCCTGGATAAATCTTTGCGTGAAGGCCCAACTGGTAATGTTGACGCAGCAAAAAGCGTTGGCACTCTAGTTGCTGAGCGTGCTAAGGAAGCCGGTATCACTGAGGTTGCATTTGACCGCAGTGGCTTTAAATACCACGGTCGTGTTAAAGCGCTTGCAGATGCTGCACGCGAAGCTGGTCTACAATTCTAAAGGTTTGGCGATATGTCGAGAAATCAGAAAGAAACAGATAATACGGATGAAGGCCTCCAGGAAAAACTGGTACAGGTTAACCGTGTAGCGAAAACTGTTAAAGGTGGTCGTATCTTCGGTTTCACAGCTTTGAGTGTTGTGGGCGATGGTAATGGTAAGGTCGGTTTTGGTCGTGGTAAGGCGCGTGAAGTGCCGCAGGCCATCCAAAAAGCGATGGAGTCAGCACGCCGAAATATGATTCATGTTGATTTGAAGGGTTCAACCATTCAGTACCCTACTAAAGCAAATCACGGTGCATCCAAGATCTACATGCAGCCTGCCTCTGAAGGTACAGGTGTTATTGCTGGTGGTGCTATGCGTGCTGTATTAGAAATTGCCGGTGTACAAAACGTACTGGCCAAATGTTACGGATCTACTAATCCTGTTAACGTTGTCCGCGCAACCTTTAAAGCGTTGCAAGCAATGAGTTCTCCAGAAGGTGTTGCAGCGAAACGTGGCAAGACCGTTGAAGAAATTCTGAATTAAGTTCGGCTGCTATTTAGCACATAAGATAACGAACGAAAGATAACGGAAGCTTTACCATGGCGAAGGCTAAAAAAATTCAAGTTACCCTAGTCCGTAGTACTACAGGACGTCTGGCATCACATAAAGCATGTGTTGCAGGTTTGGGCTTACGTCGTATTAGACACACTGTAGAGGTAGAAGATACACCTGCAGTACGTGGAATGATTAACAAAGTTAACTATATGGTTAAGGTTGAGGGAGAGTAATAATGCGTCTTAATACGCTTAGTCCCGCACCGGGCAGAATTAAAGCAGGCAAACGCGTCGGTCGTGGTATCGGTAGCGGCTTGGGTAAAACTGCTGGCCGTGGTCATAAAGGTCAAAAATCTCGCTCTGGTGGTCGTGTTCGTCCAGGTTTTGAGGGTGGTCAAATGCCACTACAAAAACGCCTGCCTAAATACGGTTTTACCTCGAGAATATCTAGAGTGACTGCTGAAGTTCGCCTTGCAGAGATGAATAAAGTTGAAGGTGATGTTGTTGATATTCAGTCGCTACGTGCAGCTGGTTTGATTAACAATAATATTACGCGAGCGAAAGTCTTCTTATCTGGCGAGCTAACTAAGCCAGTAACAGTGAAAGGGCTTCGCGTGACCAAAGGTGCACAAGCAGCGATTGAAGCTGCTGGCGGAAAGGTTGAAGAGTAACCTCTAATGGCTAAACCGGGTAACCAGCCGCAAGGCAATATGAAAGGTTTAGGCGAGCTATGGGCTCGCCTTCGCTTTTTGCTTCTTGCACTTGTTATTTACCGAATCGGAACACATATTCCTGTTCCTGGTATTGACCCAGATAGATTGTCAGATCTTTTCGGACAGAATCAGGGAACAATTATAGGGATGTTCAACATGTTCTCTGGTGGTGCACTAGAGCGTATGAGTATCCTTGCTCTAGGAATTATGCCTTATATTTCTGCATCTATTATTATGCAGTTAATGACGGCAGTAACACCTTCCTTAGAGCAGCTAAAGAAAGAAGGTGATGCCGGAAGACGCAAAATTAATCAGTACACACGCTATGGTACTGTGCTTCTGGCTACTATTCAGGCTGTTGGTATGTCAGTGGGATTAGCTGGCCAAGGCTTGGCTTATACACCAGATTTCAGTTTTTACTTTATAGCGGTAGTTTCTCTGGTTACAGGCGCAGTCTTCTTGATGTGGTTGGGTGAGCAAATTACAGAGCGCGGTGTGGGTAACGGTATTTCGATGCTGATCTTCGCCGGTATTGTAGCAGGTATACCGTCGGCTATTGGGCAAGCATTTGAATCTTCAAGGCAAGGTGAGTTGCATATCCTGGCCCTGTTACTTGTTGCTATCCTTGCCGTTGCCGTTGTTTATTTTGTCGTGTTTATTGAGCGCGGACAAAGAAGAGTTACTGTTAATTATGCACAACGTCAGCCTGGACGCGGTCCTGCTCAAACTAGTCATTTGCCTTTAAAGGTGAATATGGCCGGTGTTATTCCAGCGATTTTTGCGAGTAGTTTGCTATTGTTCCCAGCTTCTATTGCCCAATGGTTTGGTCAGGGAGCTGATTCGCCGGACTGGTTACAGGACATCGCATTGTTTATTGGCCCAGGTCAGCCATTACACGTGTTGCTATTTGCGGCATTGATTATTTTCTTCTGTTTCTTTTACTCAGCATTAATGTTCAGTCCGAAAGAAATGGCAGATAACCTGAAAAAAGGTGGAGCATTTTTACCTGGTATCCGCCCTGGTGAACAAACAGCAAAGTATATTGATGGAGTGATGACACGCCTTACTTTGGTAGGTGGTCTTTACATGACAGCAGTTTGTTTGTTACCACAGTTTTTGAATGTTTACTTAAATGTGCCTTTTTATCTGGGTGGTACATCACTGCTTATTGCTGTTGTTGTAACGATGGATTTTATGTCTCAGGTGCAATCACATTTAATGTCCCATCAGTACGAATCACTGATGAAGAAATCTAATTTGAAAGGTTATGGCGGCAGTGTCCGCTAGTTGAAGTTGAGGTGTTCCAATGAAAGTGCGTGCTTCTGTAAAAAAAATATGCCGCAACTGTAAGGTCGTTAAACGTAAAAACGTTGTTCGAGTGATTTGCAGTGCTGAACCCCGTCATAAGCAGCGTCAGGGTTAATTGCATACAGTTATTGATTTTTATTGCAACCACAGCTATCCTTTTGCGCCTTTTTGGCCAGCTCCAATTTTATTTGAAGAATGGAGCAGTGGGATTGTTAAGGTAGCAGCCAAACATTAAAGTGGAGTGAAGTGATGGCCCGTATTGCCGGTGTCAACATCCCCGATAACAAACACGCAGTGATATCTCTCACATACGTGTTCGGGATTGGTCACAGTACTGCCAAGGCGATTTGCGCTCAGGTAGGTATTGCTGAAGACGTAAAAGTTTCTGATCTGACTGAAGAGCAGATGGATGCTGTGCGTGGTGCTGTAGGTGAGCATAGCGTAGAGGGCGACCTGCGACGTGAAGTTAGCATGAACATTAAACGATTGATGGATCTCGGTTGCTACCGCGGTCTTCGACATCGTCGTGGTCTGCCCCTTCGTGGACAGCGTACTAAAACAAATGCGCGTACCCGTAAAGGCCCTCGCAAGCCCATCAAGCGATAGGAATTATTAGATATGGCTAAGCCTGGACAAAAAAGTACCCGTAAAAAGGTTAAAAAGACCGTTGTTGATGGTGTAGCACACATTCATGCTTCATTTAACAACACGATTGTTACGATCACTGACCGTCAGGGCAATACCCTGAGTTGGGCTACTGCAGGTGGTTCTGGTTTCCGTGGTTCTCGCAAAAGTACGCCATTTGCTGCACAGGTTGCTGCTGAGCGTGCTGGTCTAGCGGCTCAAGAATATGGACTGAAAAATCTTGATGTTGAAGTGAAAGGGCCTGGTCCCGGACGCGAATCCGCAGTTCGTGCATTGAACAATGCGGGTTATAAAATTACTAATATTACCGACGTGACGCCAATTCCGCATAATGGATGCCGTCCGCCGAAAAAACGTCGCGTATAACGAGGATACTGGACTAATGGCAAGATATCTCGGACCGACTTGTAAACTTTCCCGCCGCGAAGGTACGGACCTATTCCTTAAAAGTGGTATTCGTCCACTGGAATCCAAGTGCCGTGCAGAAAGCGTTCCTGGCCAGCATGGACAGCGTCGTGGACGCTTGTCTGATTATGGTATTCAGCTTCGTGAAAAGCAGAAAGTTCGCCGTATTTATGGTGTATTGGAAAAACAATTCCGTAATTACTATAAAGATGCAGCGAATATGAAAGGCGCGACAGGTGAAAACTTATTGCAACTTTTAGAACAGCGTTTAGACAATGTTGTATACCGTATGGGCTTTGGCTCAACACGTTCTGAAGCTCGTCAACTTGTAGCTCACAATGCTATTTTGGTGAATGGTAAGAAGGTAAATATCGCTTCTTATCGTGTAGTTGAGAATGATGTTGTCAGTGTTCGTGAAAAGTCTAAAACTCAGTTGAGAATTCAGTCTGCACTGCAAATCGCAGGTCAGCGTGGCTTGGTTGAATGGATTGAAGTAGATGCTAGCAAAATGGAAGGTACGTTTAAGCGTATTCCAGATCGTAGTGACCTTCCTTCTGAAATCAATGAAAACCTCATTGTTGAGCTCTACTCCAAGTAATTGAAGCTTGGGTTGATTTCAGTAGAGCCGCGTAGAACTGAAGACCAGTTAAGTAACATTAAACAGGTACGGACATGCAAACATCAGTAAATGAGTTTTTGACACCACGCACCATTGATGTGACAGAATTAAGTCCAACTCGTGCAAAAGTAGTTCTAGAGCCGTTAGAACGCGGTTTTGGGCACACGTTGGGTAATGCTTTACGCCGTATCCTGCTTTCTTCAATGGCTGGATCGGCTATCGTTGAAGTAGAGATAGAAGGTGTCTTGCACGAATACAGCAGCATCGAAGGCGTCCAGGAAGATGTAATCGAAATTCTTCTGAATCTTAAAGATGTTGCAATCGTATTGAATGAAAAAGACGACGTTACTTTGACCCTTAATAAGAAGGGTAAAGGAGCTGTAACAGCAGGCGATATCCAAGTTGATAACACTTGCGAGATTAAGAACCCTGACCATGTGATCGCCAACATTACTGGTAACACTGAGCTGAATATGCAGCTACATGTTGTAAAAGGTCGCGGCTATCAGCCTTCTGATATTCGTTCAAACGATGAAGAAGAAACAAGAGCTATTGGCCGCTTGCAGTTGGATGCGACTTTTAGCCCAGCAAGACGTGTTGCCTATGTTGTAGAAAGTGCACGTGTTGAGCAGCGTACTGATTTGGATAAGTTGGTGCTGGATCTGGAAACAAACGGCACCATTGATCCTGAAGAAGCAATCCGTCGTGCAGCAACTATCTTGCAGCAGCAGTTAGCTGTATTTGTCGACCTTGAGAGCGAAAGTCTTTCAGAGCCTGCAGAGAAAGAAGAAGAAGTAGATCCTATTCTTCTTCGCCCAGTAGATGATCTGGAATTGACAGTACGCTCAGCTAATTGCTTGAAGGCTGAGAGCATCTACTATATTGGTGATCTTATTCAACGCACAGAAGTTGAATTGTTGAAAACGCCAAACCTAGGTAAAAAATCGTTAACAGAAATCAAAGATGTTCTTGCTTCACGCGGTTTGTCTTTGGGTATGCGCCTTGAAAACTGGCCACCAGCCAGTCTTCGTTCAGAAGGTGAATTAGTTTAATAATTTATTCACTATAAACTGGTGAATAGATAGAGAATTTATTGCTGAGATAGCAACACTTTTTAAGGAATTATAATCATGCGTCATCGCTATAGTGGCCGTAAATTGGGCCGTACAGGTGCACACCGACGCGCCATGTTCCGTAACATGACAGCGTCTTTGGTCGAGCACGAATTTATTAAAACAACGTTGCCAAAAGCAAAAGAGCTTCGTCGTGTTGCTGAGCCTCTGATTACATTGGCGAAAAATGACAGTGTGGCAAACCGTAGATTGGCGTTTAGCCGTTTGCAGGATAAAGCTGCAGTAGGAAAACTGTTTAGTGAACTTGCGCCACGTTACGAGAATCGCCCAGGTGGTTATATTCGTATTCTTAAGTGTGGTTTCCGCTCAGGAGATGCTGCGCCTATGGCTTATGTTGAGCTGGTTGATCGTCCAGAAGTAGAAGCTGTAGATATAGAAGAGACTGAGGAAGAGTAAATTTCCTTAGTGAGCTTGATATATCCTAAAAGCCGGACAATAGTCCGGCTTTTTTATTTCTTGAGATTCACCTCCTGTTTGTCTTTCACCCCATTTCAGCAGTTCTTTTAAGCCGTATATCTTTTATTTCATCTTCTAACCTGGAGGATATGCTAGTTTTGTCATCATCAGAATGTAATTTTATTGAAGAAGCTTGGCTGTCATTCGATCGTTATAGGCATATTCTGTTAGGTGAATAACTATTTTGGATAAGGTTATCTTATGAGAGTTTTAGTTACAGGAGGCGCAGGGTATATAGGTAGCCACACGTGTATTGCTTTGTTGGAAGAAGGCCACGAAATCGTCGTTTTTGATAACCTTTCTAATAGTTCTCTGGTCTCGTTGGAGCGAGTTAGTCAGATCACAGGAAAGTCTTTTCCAATTTTCGTCGATGATGTGACAGATAGGCTAGCTTTAGATTCTGTATTTTCTGAGCATCAGATAGATGCAGTTATGCACTTTGCTGGAAAAAAAGCGGTAGGTGAATCCTGTGTCGAACCACTTATGTATTATCAAAATAATGTAGCGGGTACATTGACACTTTGCGAAGCAATGAAAGCCCATAAAGTGCCTACCTTGATATTTAGTTCTTCAGCCACGGTTTATGGTGATCCGAATACAACACCTATCACAGAGGATTTTCCTCTTAGTACGACTAACCCCTATGGCCAATCTAAATTGATGGTGGAGAATATTCTGCGAGACTTAATAGCTGCGGATAATTTGTCTGGAGATAGTTTTTGGCAGCTTGGTATTCTTCGTTATTTCAACCCTGTGGGCGCACATACCAGTGGTTTAATCGGAGAAGATCCCCAAGGAATACCCAATAATTTATTGCCTTATATTGCTCAGGTGGCCGTGGGTAAGCTGAATAAACTAGCCGTATTCGGCGGTGATTACCCAACAATCGATGGAACGGGTGTCAGGGACTATATCCATGTGATGGATTTGGCGGAAGGCCATGTAAAGGCACTGAATTTTTTGAGTAGTCACAATGTATCAGATTGCCAAGTGTGGAATTTAGGTACAGGTAATGGTTACTCAGTACTAGAGATGATTAAAGCATTTGAAATAGCATCTCAACGGTCTGTCCCCTATGAGATAACATCAAGGCGTTCAGGTGATATTGCAGAGTGCTGGGCGGATCCTTCAAGGGCAGAAAGAGAACTGGGCTGGAAAGCCAGTAGGGATTTACAAGCTATGATGGAAGATGCTTGGCGTTGGCAGAGTACGAACCCTGAAGGTTTTTCTAGCTAGCTTGATACAAACAGTTTTATTCAAGAGGCAGCTGAATATGAAATGTTGTTCCTACGTTCATATCAGAAGTAATAGCCAGTTGCCCACGATGCTGCTCCGTAATAATGAAATGGGAAAATGAAAGGCGTTTCCCTGCTTCGTAATCATTGTCAGGCGTGTCATTATCAGAAGAAGTATTGGTGAAAAACGGTTCAAAGATAAACTTCTGCTCTTCATTACTCACACCTAGACCGTTATGTTGCACCTTGATCCATAGGGCATCGTAGCATTCGATTACTTGAATTTTTATCGTTGGTTTTATGGTCGGCGTTATATCTGGTTTTACTGTCGAAAGGTCGCCCGGTTGTTGAGCTTCTCCAAGTGCATGACAGGCGTGCCGGAATAGGCTTAAAAACACCTGTTGTAGCTCAGATATAAAACCAGGTATTTGAGGCAGGTTCTCACCATAATTCCGCTCTATAGTAATATCTTTAAACCTGAGGCCAGAGGGCACAGAAATAACATCATTAGCGAGTTTTAGTGTGTTATCGATGACTCTGGGAATATCTGTTTGTTGTTTTTTCCCTCCGTGGCTATGGGAAAATTCTAAAAGATTATTGGTAACCGCTAAAACTTGTTTGCCCTGTAGGTCTGCATCAGCCAGTAAAATTTTTATGTGCTGGGTAATGTGGGGAATACTTTGATCACTGTCAGCTCCGGCATTTTCTAATTGATCCAAGCTTTTCTTTAAATCTTGAAGGATTACTTGCAGTGGTGCACTGATATCGTGAGCCATTGTTGATGCTAGTTCACCCATAGAGGACATTTTGTCCCGTTGGATGAGCATGTTTGCAGCCAAAATATGTTCTGTTACGTCATCAATTAATATAACGGCACCCGTTTTCCTTTGCTCTTGAAGAGGGTAGATCGTGATATCAAAATGGTATTGTCCACGCTGGCTATGTTTAATGGTGATGCGTTGATTGCTTTCTTGTGCTTCAGCAACTTGGTCTTGGGTAATGGTAATGGCTGGGTATATTTCCCAAAGGTTATTTCCCAGGGCACGCGTTGGTGGGATGCCTGTAATATCTTCAGCACGTTGATTCCATTGGGTGATATTGCCTTTTTCATCCAGACTGATCAGCATCAGTGGCATAGAGCGAAGAATATCGGTGATATAAGCTTCTGATGAGCGTAGACGACTAGTCGTTTCCTTGTGCTGATTAATTTCGCCTTCAAGTAATTCATTGCTTTGTTGAAGCAGTTTATTGGATTCATCAAGGGTCGCTGTTCGCTCAAGAACCCGTTGCTCCAGTTCACGACGAATCAGCTTCAATTCATGGTTGGACCTTCGGGCTTCTCTGCGGCTAAAAAAAAGTGTTATGGCTGTTGCAGATAGCAGAATAATGAAAATACCACTGGACCAATTGGCGACGTGTTGCCAGTCTGTATGCCCATCCTCAAGTCTAAAATGACTCATAATGCCTGCATAAAGTGGTTGGGATAGAACCAAAATATATGCAGTCAGTAGATATTTTTTCATGATGGGCTAATGCCTTGATTCCTAGTAGTTGTATTGTTTTCTTGATTGTTGGATCGGATGTTAATAACCACACCATTATAGTGCGAAATGAATGATTTTAGTGCCTTTAAGTTGTCCTGCTCTTTATTCAATAATGCCTAAGGCATTAGATGTTACGCTGAACACAGATGGCTTGGGTCATCCTCTCTGGATTTGTTTCCAGGCCTTGAAAGAATGCTAATTCTCGAAATTGTTTACTAAACACAGTCCGCAGTTCATCTTCTTGTAGTAGAAAGTTCGGGTTTCGAGGTCGACCAAATTTTTCATTACCTACAGAAAATGTTTTATAAATAATAATGCCACCGGGTTTTACCGTTGCTTTAAGGTGAGAGAACAGAGGGCGGTGCAAGTAGTTAGTGACTACGATGCCGGAAAATTGATTTTCCTTATAAGGCCAGGAGGCGTTTGTTTCTGGGGCTGAATTTTTTAGGTTCTTCGTTTCTAGGTCATGAGATTCTAGGTAAGAATTTTCTAAGTCGTAAGTCATTAACTCTGCATTTTTATGGATTGATAAATCAGCTACACCTGATGTTTCTTTATCAACAAATGTCACAGGGTATCCTAGATCGAGAAAATACCTTCCATGACGCCCATTGCCACAAGCTAAGTCGAGAACCGGTCCAGCAGGTATTAAAGAAGCATACTTTTGTACCCAAGGGTCAGGTGCTAGGTTTGGATTAGCTTTTTCTACCATGGGCATATTATTCCAGTGATTAAAATAAAAAAACCATACCCAGGGTATAGACCAAGCCAGACCAAAGCAGTGCAACGGTGCAGTAGCCCATAATGTCTTTGATTCCCAGCCGTGCAATTCCGAGTAAAGGTAGAGCCCACAAGGGTTGTACCATATTGGTCCAAGCATCGCCGAAGGCTACAGCCATAGCAGCTTGATTTAGAGGAATGCCCAACGATTGTGCAGCAGGAATAACGATTGGAGCCTGTACGGCCCATTGTCCACCGCCAGAAGGTACAAAAAAGTTAACGATGCCAGCACTGAGAAAGGTAAATAAGGTGAAGGTGTCTGCAGTAGAGATACTAATAAACCATTCTGACATGGATACGGCTAGACCGGATTTCACCATCATGCCCATGATTCCTGCATAGAGAGGAAACTGTAGGACAATTCCTGAGACACCTTTTACAGCTTCGTTTAATGCTGATAGATAACTTGCTGGAGAACGGTGTAGTAACAAGCCCAAAACGAGAAAGATAAAGTTAACGGTATTTAGGCCTATTTTTCCTCCATCTATAAAATAGCTCAGCAAATAATAGCCACCCAATAAACCAAGCAAAAGAGTCGGTAGACGATGGTTTTCGATCCAGCTTGCGGGAGTATTTGTTTGAATAGGAATTTCTTCTACTTCACCTGATTGATCAGGGTGAATTTCAATAGTGTCATGTGGTTCGGGCATCATCAGTCGATTGATGATGGGTAGGGTGACCAATAACACAAGGCAGATTGTGATGACTTCCCAGCTAAAAATAGTTTCAGAGAGAGGTATGGTCACACCATTCATTAAGGTACCGAGTACGTCGCCATCGGAGACAGCAATTTTTAAGGGTATAGAACCAGAGAGGCCAGAGTGCCAGATAAGCATGCCTGAATAAGCTGAGGCCACGAGCAGAGGGTAGTGTACGCCCTTGACCTGTTTTGCTATTTCGCGGGCCATAAGAGCACTGGTTATTAATCCAAATCCCCAGCTGATCCAGCAGCAAATCAGGGCAATGGCTGTCATTAGGATAATGGCCTGGCTGGGTGTTTTTGCCAAAGAGGCCAGCTTTCTTAGCCCTTTTTTAACAACAGTTGTCTGAGCCAGAACGCTGCCTGTAACGAGTGTTATGGTCACCTGCATTGAAAAAACAAGTAAATTCCAAACACCGTTTCCCCAAAACTCAACCATTTTGGCTGGAGTGTGGCCCTGTCCGAGTACGCCTCCAATCAGTACAACAAAGGTTAATACTATGGCAATAATGAAGGCATCGGGAAGCCAGCGTTGCATAATGCCGGTAAAAAAGTTGGAGAGGGATCTGATCATGGTGCTTCCCTTTTTAGCTGCTTATGTGTTCAGTTAAAAGTTGTCTAGTGCATTATGTTTAGGAACAGAGGTTGGTAGACAACAATCAGTGAATTTACCATTTTTTATAACAGATTGCTGGGCTTGGGGCTTGAGCGGTTGTCAGTTAGCATATTGATAAAGCTGATGTGGGTTTAACTGTGAAAGTACTCTTTGGTTTTGATGTTCATCAATCGCATAGGGCCACCCCATACACAACCTGTATCCAAGGGGAAAAGTCTTTTTCCACAGTGTCTGCCTTCTAATGCAGCCCAGTGCCCGAAAATAATATGAGTTTTTTTTGTCTTCCTATTCTTATGCTCAAACCATGGAGAATAACCTTTGGGTGGTTTTTCTGGCAGATTTTTACAGGTCAGTTCAAGGTGACCTTCGGCGGAACAAAAACGCATACGCGTAAAATAGTTAGTGATCAGCCGCCAACGTAAGGGTGGTGCCAGGCCCTTCTTCCAAATATCGGGTTCATTGCCATACATGACCTTAAAAAACTCCATGGATTTTTTGTCGCAACGGAGCACACTATTCATCTCTTCTGCTAACTGAACGGCTTTTTTTTGTGACCATTGAGGCGGGATGCCGGCATGAACAACTAGGTAGTCCCCTGCTTCAAACAACAAGGGTTGTTGTTGCAGCCAATTGAGCAGTTCATCTCTGTCTGGAGCATTGAGTATGTTGTCAAGGGTATCGCTACGGCTTGGTTTGCGGAACCCATGAGCTGTAGCCAGTAAATGCAGATCATGATTTCCTAAAACCATACGAAAATGGTCGCCCAGGTTGTAGCAAAATCTCAACGTTTCGAGGGAGTCGGGGCCGCGGTTAACGACATCTCCAACGGACCAAAGGGTATCTTTCTTAGGGTCAAATGAGACTTTGTCTAAAAGGCGTTTTAAGGGATCCAGGCAGCCTTGAAGATCACCAACAGCATAAGTGCTGCTCAATGAATAGCGCCTGGCACAGAGAGCAGGAAGGTCGGAATAGGAACGTCAAACTCTTCGCCTGAGTCATCGACCATTTGATAACTGCCTTCCATGGTTCCAACTTTAGTATCTAAGGTGACGCCACTACTATATTGGTGGCTTTGGCCTGGTGCGATCATGGGCTGTTCTCCCACTACGCCGGCACCTTGCACCTCTTTAACGTGGGCATTTCCATCAGTAATAATCCAGTGTCGGCTAATGAGTTGGGCAGCTTGGTCGCCGTGGTTTTCAATACGAATATGGTAGGCAAAAGAATATTGGCCTTTATCGGGATTTGATTGCGCGCGCAGGTATTCAGGTGTGACAGTGACAACCACTTCGCTCATAACTCTTTGCTCATAATAGGGCATCCATCTGATTGCTAAGTTGAACAAAGTCCTCAACACTAAGGTTTTCGGGACGTAGGGTTAAGTCTATAGTTAATTGACCAATCTGTTCAGTACTTAGAAACAATTTTAGGGAATTTTTTATTGTTTTTCTTCGTTGCTGGAAACAAGTTCTCACCAGTTTTGATAGTAGAGAGGGGTTGTTCGCTTTATAGGGCGGTTCATCGTAGGGCCTTAATTGAACAATAGCCGACTCTACTTTTGGGGCTGGTCTGAATGCTGTGGGAGGTACCAGAAACAAGGGCTGTACTTTGCAGTGATACTGCACCATAACACTGAGTCGTCCATAATGCTTTTCACCGGGTGTTGCGCCAAGTCGTTCAACAACTTCCTTTTGCAACATAAAGTACATGTCGCGTATTTGCTTGTTAAAACTAAGCAAATGGAAAAGTAAGGGTGTCGATATATTGTAGGGCAGGTTTCCAATAATTCTGAGGGGGTTGCCCCCTTGATAAAATTGCCCAAAATCTGTTTTTAGCGCATCGCCTTGGTGGATTGTTAATCCTGAGTATTGCTGAAATTTATTTTGAAGTAGTGGGATAAGATCGCGGTCTAGCTCAACAACATTTAGCTTTGGGCACTTATCCAATAATGGCCCGGTAATTGCGCCTTGGCCTGGGCCAATTTCTATCAGGTTTTGGTCTGGCTGGGGTGCAATAGCCGCAACGATTTTTTCAATAATATTCTGATCAACCAGAAAATTTTGACCAAACCGCTTTCGAGCCTGATGCTCCATTGGCTTAGGTGGCATTATGTTTTCTCGGTTGTTTTGTTAGTGGTGCCGCTATTTGTGGCATAGACCATATCTGCTGCATAGTGAATGGCTGTTTTTAGGCTGCCGATATCAGCCTTACCTGTTCCAGCAAGGTCTAATGCAGTTCCATGATCCACAGATGTTCTGATAATGGGTAGCCCGAGAGTAATATTCACGGCTGCACCAAAGCCCTTATATTTCAAAACTGGTAAGCCTTGGTCATGATACATAGCCAATACAGCATCACATTGGTTTAGGTATTTAGGGGTAAATAATGTATCTGCTGGTAGGGGGCCTTGTAGGTTAAAACCCTGGCCTCGTAGTTTTTCAAGGCAAGGTTCAATAATTTGAATTTCCTCTTTGCCCATATGCCCATTTTCACCCGCGTGGGGATTAAGCCCTGAAACCAGTATACGTGGCTGATCTATACCAAATTTCTGCTTTAAATCTCGATGCAAAATTGTAATTACTTGCTCAAGGGTTTTGGGTGTTATGGCCAGGGGAACATCACATAATGGGAGATGAGTTGTTACTAGGGCAACTCTGAGTCCTTTTGTAGCAAGCATCATAACGACTTTAGGCGTCTGGGTGTTTTCTGCAAGAAATTCTGTGTGCCCACTAAAGGGAATGCCTGCATCGTTAATCACACCCTTGTGGACAGGGCCGGTAACCATTGCCTGGCAATGACTGGTTCTGCAGTCTGCCAATGCACTTGAAAGTGTTTCTAAAACATAAGGGGCATTAGCAATATTGAGCTTTCCCGGAATTACGTTTGCCTTTAAGGGGACAGGACGTACTGTTAATTCACCTGGATTTAGCTGTTGTGGTTCAGATGTAACAGTGCGTAATGTGAGAGGAAGCCCAAGTAGATTAGCTCTTTGCTCTAGTAACTCGGGGTCCGCATAGGCAACAAGCTCGAATACTTGTGATTTTTGAGCCAGTTGAACAAGCAGGTCTGGGCCAATACCCGAAGGTTCGCCGGGGGTGACAGCCAGTCTGATCACGACTTGATTTCTACAAAAGCCTCGTCACGAATCTCCTGAAGCCAGATTTGTAGTTCTTCCTGGAATTTGCGTTGTTTAATAATATTTTTTGCTTGTGAGCGTTTTATTTTTTGTGTGAAGTCTTGTTTGCGACGTTCAGTTACTTGAAGAATGTGCCAGCCAAATTGACTTTTAAAAGGTTCACTGACCTCATTAATTTCAACGGATTTCATAGTTTTTTCAAACTGAGGTACAAACTGACCAGGTACTGACCAGCCTAGCACTCCACCAGACATGGCGGAACCAATGTCTTCAGAATGTTCTTTGGCTGCGGCAGCAAAGTCTTTTCCTTCCTTAATATCTGTGCGCAATTTTGTGATGACCTCAAGGGTTTCCTCATCACTGCGGATTTCGCTCGGAGATAATAAAATATGACGAACACGGTGTTGCTCTACTAGCTGGCCGCCACCACCTCGACGATCATAGAGTTTAAGCAGGTGATAGCCAGCATTACTACGTATAGGCTCGCTGATTTGCCCAGGAGATAGATCATCTAGAGCAGAGACAAATAGAGTAGGTAGCTGCGTTGTTTTCCTCCAGCCTAGGTCGCCGCCCTTTAAGGCATTTTGGCCAGAGGAGTGTGCAATGGCTAGGCTTTTAAAGTCTGCGCCGTCTTTGGCTTTATTATAAAGATCGAGAACCTTTTCCTGGGTACTAGTCACCTCATCTTTTGGCGCGCCTGCAGATAGCGGCAGTAGAATATGCCCCAGATTCACATCTGGTGATGACCAGGAGCGACCTTCTTCTGAATTAAGAAAATTATCGATGGCTTGTTCGGTAATAGTAATACGGCGATTCATTGAGCCTTCTTGGACTCTACCAATAATCATCTCATTGCGAACCCGTTGGCGGAGGGCAGATAGTTTTGTACCACTGTTATGTGCCTTTTCCACCAGCTCAGACAGGGTCATATTTTGTCTTGTTGCCATATTTTCAAGGGCTTGGTTCACTTCTGCATCACTGAAACGAATACCTACCCGGCTTCCTTTCAATAGCTGAATACGCTCTAAAATAAGTTTTTCCAGCACTTGTGAAATGAAAGCATCTCTTGAGGGAATCTCGGTGCCTTTTTGCTGAAGTTGAGAGTAGATTTCTTGAGTTCTGCTCTCTAGTTCGCTGGCCATAACAACTTCATCATTAATTACAGCGACGATTTTATCGAGCAGTATTTCTTCAGCAGCTGCCTGTGTTACAGGAAAAGCCAGCACAGCAAAAACAATAGCTGGTGGAATAAATGGTTTAAAGAATTTGCTGTGTAAACTCATGTTTCTATCTTCTTTGTGTCGCTATTAATTGACAGGAGGTTCGTAGCCGTAAATGCCATCTTTAAGGATTGACTCTACTTTAGTGCCATAGCCTGCTAAACCCTTGAACTGAATTTGCAGGAAGATGCCTTTGTCTTCTGTGAGATCGTCTTCAGGTAAAACAATGCCGTCATCACGATCAATCCATTTGCGTGCTAGAAGGCTTAAACGCCAACAGCAACTTTCATATTGAAGCCCTGCAAAGGTTTCAAGGTTCCGACTGTTGGTAAGGTCATAATTATATCGACCAATCAAGTTCCAGTTTTTGAAGACAGGGAAGATGGTTGAAAAATCGGCTTGTTCGACATCGGCATCGTAAAGTTCAGAATTATACTCTCGTGGTATTTTTCTAATAAAACGATAGCCCAGATTAAATATCTGATTGTTTTTGCCGTTATAACGTATGCTGGCACTACCACGATCTAGCTCACTATTATCTTCATCGTATAGCATGTCTGCCTGAAGTCGCACGTTTTCCCACAACCGTAGTGAGAATTCTGCGGCATAGGCGGACTCATCCCGCAGCAATCCGTCGGCAATTTCTTGTTCGTTAAGGTTTGTAAGGCTGTCAGGGCTGCTTAAGCTCTTTAATACAGATTTCGTTAGTGCGGTATTGAGAGAGACATAACGGTCATCAAGGTAAAAAATTTGTCCCAGGCTGGCTCGCAATCTTTCAACACCGGTTGATTGGTCAATAAGTCGTGTGGTTAACCCTACAGATATTTGCTCGGTATCGCCGATACGGTCTCCACCAACAAAGCGGTCATCTCTAAACAACTGACTGTAACTAAAGGTCAGCTGTGAAGTATCAAAATCTGGCAAGTCACTCTGATCTTCATATTTCGAATAAACCATGTATAGACGTGGTTCAAATGTTTGTGTGTATCCGCTAAGCCAGGTGGTGTCACGTTCAAAATAAATACCGGTATCTATGATGCCAACTGGGACGGTGACCGATGGGCTGTCATCATTTTGGTTAAGCAGAGGATCATCTAAATCATAAGTGATGTGCTTCACTTTTGCTGTAGGGCGAAAATATCCCCAAGCCCATTGTTTGTCCCATGTGGCGGCATAATCTAGTCGCAGCCGATCACCAGTTACATAGGTATTTTGATCATCAATAAAGAATGTTGAGCCTGTAGTTAAATCACCATCATCATTGTGGTCAAAGCTACTGAACTGGTTATCAAATTCAAACTCAAAATCACCCCATCGGTAGTTACCAATAGCTTCCACCCTGGGTAATAGTTTGTATTGGTCATCAGTGTTTTCTGTAATGGTCTGATATTCTCTGCCTGTTACTCGGAATAGCCAGTTATCTGTGTTGTAGCTGGCATACCCTAATTGCAGTAGGTGAGTTTGGCTGCTGACTTCAAGAGTAGTGTTATCGAGGTCACGGAAATAATCATCATCACTGACACGGGTATAATCAACACGTGTTGCCCAGCGTTTACCTATACCTCCCGTGTGATCAATATTGGCTACCCATCGGTCCTCTCCCTCATGGTCCTTGTCACCGGTAACTGTATCGGGATCTTCATCACTGTCATCACCACCATCATCGTCGGAGAGGAATGCCCCACCAAGGATAGTATTGGTGTACTTAGACATATGGCGGAATTCTACTTCGGCCATTGCTCCCCTCTCTTGAACATAGCGAGGAGTAATCGTGGCATCGTAATTTGGTGCCAAATTCAGGTAGATAGGCTGGGCAAAATCAACCCCATTATCTTCGCTCACGCTAAAACTGGGGAATAACAACCCGCTTGCTCTTCTGTCATCGATAGGGAAGCGTATCCAGGGTAAGTACATAATAGGAATATCTTTAACTTCCAGTCGAACATGTTTGGCATGAGCGATTCCTGTACCTGGATTCACATCGACTTCCGAGCTAACTAATTGCCAAGCATTACTTCCTGGCTCACAGGTGGTGTAGGTTGCATTATCAATGTAGAAAATATCGCCGCTGGGACGGGTTAGCTGATCGGCAGTTCCTCGTACTCCCGATTCATGGAATAGATAATCCGAGTTGTTAATCTGAATATCTTTTGTATCCATGTTCACATGTGCAGTGTCGCCAGTAAGTAATAATCCTGGTTCACGCAGTTGTACATTTCCTTCAAGATCAACAGTCCGTTCGCTTTGATTAATGGTGGCATGATCACTACGTACTTGGCGATAGCCTTGGGTTAGATGGACATTTCCTTTCAAATGAGCAATATTTTCTTGTATTACCTCAGTGGAGCTGGACGCCACTCTTAAAGCTGCTTCATCTGGTTCAAGATCGGCATCTGGGTAATCTCTTGGGGGTTCGATGTAGGCGCCACAGCAACCAGAGGCCATTTTTTCCATCTGTTCTGGTGCTAATGCTTCTTCTTCAACCCAGTCGAGGTTATTGGCTAGCTTGACGTGTGGGCCAGAATCATCTGGCAGTTCTTCCTCTTCTTCAATGACGTCGTCCAGAATGGGTTCTTTACGTTTTGGTCTGGGGTAGGCTTTTCCTGGTAAAGCCTGTTCGTTACATTCCCACCCTCCATCAGTACCAGCACGGCATTCCCATTGAGAATGAGTATCAGTTGTTTCTGCCAAAACTGAAGAAGATACCAATAGGCTAGGCACTAATAGGCTGGAGACGAAAAGACAGGTCGTCTTTAAAGGCGATAGGCCTATTATTTTAGAGAGTCTGTTACAGGTATGACTCATAGTTATTGGCATACTGAGTATCCGTATTTTCGATGGTCGAACTGTCGTCAATTTAGAACGCTACATTTTACCCATTCTGAGGCATCATGCGAGGGTTTGAGATAGAATGACCAACCTTTTTTCCAATTGTTCACCAAATATGAGTGATTTCACTTGCTTGCTCGAATGGGTTAAGAATTTTTTGCCAGAGAGCTTTTGTGTACAGGGCCTTGCTCAAGGCTCAAGCTGTGAGCATCTATCTCTTACCCCTTTAAATGGTGATGCTGGTTTTAGACAGTATTTCAGGCTGAATACAGAGCCACCCCTGATTGCAGTATCTGCTCCACCCGAACATGAAAATACGACAGCTTTTGTTGATATTTCCCTACTTTTTCAACAGGCTGGAATTCTTACACCAATAATTTATGCAGTGGATTACCAGCAGGAGTTCTTATTGCTGGAAGACTATGGCGATCAATTATTGTTGCCGCGGTTGCTTTCTGAACAGTTACCTTCTGGACAGTCGTCCTTTGACACTGTGAATGAGCTTTATCAGGCGGCAGAAACTGAGCTGTTAAAAATCCAACAAATTGACTCTAATACCGATATATTTCCACACTATGATCAGCAGCGATTATTAGATGAAATGAACCTGTTCCCTCAATGGTTTGTTGAGCAGTTGTTGGGGGTTGAGTTACAGGATGCCGACAGGGAAATACTCG
>JAJFKD010000117.1 GCA_021773405.1 Porticoccus sp. | reverse complement strand
CTTCAGCACGCTGGATCATACTCATAGCGGGCCGATCTTTTACGGAACCGGCCGGGTTAGTACCTTCCAGCTTGACCAAAATAGTATTGCTAGTGTTGCCAGGTAGGCGCTGAAGCCTGACCAGAGGGGTTTCACCAATGTAAGATTCAATTGTTGGATATGACATTAAATTTGTTATCGCTCTCTTGTTTATTCTCTAACCCATTAACGTTCTAATTCATAAACAGAGCAGCCCAGAAAATAGAGAACTGCGATCAAAGCCAACCATTCTATCCCGATGGCTTTAGGCTTGTCTTAAATACAACAAAAATCACAAGAAAAATTGATAATAATGACCTAAGTATTGGTTATTTACCGGCTTACAAGAATGCTGATTTAAAAAAATGTTGTTTTTAAATAATGCCAAGGTTATGACAGTACAACAAAGGCCACCGCATAATCTTGCTCATCTGACAAACTTATGGACACCTGAGAAGCCCCTATCGAGGCCATTTGTGCTTGGGCAGAACCAGTAAAAGTCAACACAGGTGCACCCTTGGCATCGTTGCTGACCTCCATATCCTGCCAGGAAATCACCCCGATACCAGTACCAAGTGCCTTACTTGCTGCCTCTTTTGCCGCAAAACGTTTGGCCAGATAAGGGATTGACTGGTTTTTATCATTAAATAGGCCTAGCTCGTTAGAACGTAGTATCCGTTGAGCAAAACGCTCACCTTGCCGCTCAAAAGCATCTTTTATTCGGCTAATTTGTACTATATCTGTACCTATACCAACAACCATAATATTTGATCCAAGTCTTATAATTTGAAGCTACATAATTTGAGACTTCTTAATCTGGAAATAGCTACAGATAAGTTACTTAACTTTCTCAGTTTTACTTCTTAAAAAGCGCGCGGCTTTTTAATGGTGCATTACCAATATGTGGTTGAAATGCTATGCGCATAAGCCTTTTCGCGGCACGGGCTACCCCAGGATTATCAAAGTTACCCTCATGTATAGCTAATAACTCATTACCTAAAAACCAGTTTGCCCCTTTAGATAGCAAGGTATTAGGGGCAGGCGTCAGAGTATTAGTAATTTCTTTTAGGCTAAACCCTACTAATGGGTCAAACCAGTAACGCCCCTCCGGAACAACAGCATCGCCAGTTTCAGCATCGGTATCAAGTACGAGCCCATATCCAATGTCATCCAATAGGTTAAACTCAAACGTACGCAAGCTGGGTTCCATAGGTATTTCATTATTAGCGAGCTTGGTCAGCACATGTAAATATTGATCGAATAAGTTTGTATGAGCATCATGGTCTGCCAGTAACCGCAATAGCAACTCATTAAGATAAAAACCACAATAAAGTCGATCACCTTGTAACAATATCGGTGATCCAGAAGACTCCACATGCCTAAGGGTTTTAAGCTCAGATTTGCCGGCCCAAGTTATCAACAGTGGTGTATAAGGAGACAGTATTAGACTATTTTTTTTACCGCCACGTACACCTTTAGCAACCGCTCTAAAACGACCATGGTGCCGTGAAAAAAAATCTATTAGAGCACTTGTTTCTCGATAAGGGCGAGAATGAAGAACAAAAGCCGGTTCCGGTTTTAGTTCAGTAGACATAAGAACAAAATATGCAACTCATGATATGAGCCCTCAACATGACCTAGCATAGGCGCTAGCCTTCATAGTACTAGTCTTCGTAACCCAAACTGCGCAGGGCTCGATCATCATCAGACCATCCTCGACGGACTTTAACCCAAAGTTTCAACATCACTTTACAATCGAGTAAGCGCTCCATATCCAAGCGAGCCTGCTGACCAATATTTTTTAAACGACTGCCTTTATCACCGATAATGATTTTTTTCTGCCCTTCTCTCTCAACTAAAATAAGGGCATCGATATGACAGATATTACCTTCATATTTAAAGGCTTCGATTTCTACAGCAACCTCATAGGGCACTTCTGCTCCGAGCTGCCGAGTAATTTTTTCACGTACAAGCTCAGCCGTTAAAAAACGTTGGTTTTTATCGGTAATCTGTTCTTCTGGAAAATAATGCATACCTTCCGGAATATGCTGTTTAATCGCTGATTCAAGCTCATCTAACTGCTGACCTTGCAATGCAGATACTGGAATCAACTGCGCATCTGGAAACTTCTTCGATAGCATTTCAATGTGAGGTAATAGCTCTGCTTTGCTGTCTAATCGATCAAGCTTATTAATAGCAATAATGACAGGCGCTTTGGCACTAAATACCTCTTCTGCAACTTTTTCATCAGCCTCACTCCATACATTACGATCCACTACAAAAATAACAACATCTACATCTCGAATTGCACTTTCTGCTGCTCGATTCATGTAGCGATTAATGGCTTTTGGCTGGTTACTATGAATACCCGGTGTATCAACAAAGATTAATTGGGTATCGGATTCAGTTTTGATTCCAAGCATATTGTGACGAGTGGTTTGGGGCTTTCTAGATGTAATGCTAATTTTTTGACCCAACAAGTGATTAAGCAATGTCGATTTGCCTACATTTGGCCTGCCAACGATTGCTACGTACCCACAATACTGTTTTTCTAAGCTATCGTGTTTCTCTGAACTACTATCAGTCATGGGATAAACCTTTTAGGGCTTTTTGGGCCGCTTCTTTTTCTGCATTTCGGCGACTACTTCCCTCACCAACAGTGGGCTTTTTTAAATTTTGAATTCTACATTCAACGGTAAATAATTGACTGTGCTCTTCACCAGAGACTTCTACCACGCTGTATTCTGGTAAATCGTAACCACGCGCTTGCATCACTTCTTGTAGTTCAGTTTTAGGATCTTTTAATGCCGTTTGCCCTAAATTATCCAATCTAGAATCAAATAACTTAAGTACAAAGTATTCACAATCTTCCATACCGCCATCAAGGTAGATAGCACCAATAATAGCTTCTACGGTATCGGCAAGAATTGAAGCGCGGCGGTTCCCACCACTTTTCAACTCCCCCCCACCTAAATGCAAGTGCTCTCCTAGCATGAGTTCGTTAGCAATTTCGGTAAGGGTAACCCCCTTTACCAAATTTGCTCGATAGCGGCTAAGTTCGCCTTCCTTACTATCAGGTAACCGCTGATAAATGGCATGGCCAATAATAAAATTGAGGGCTGCATCACCAAGAAATTCAAGACGCTCATTATTTTTAGCACCACAGCTTCTATGAGTTAAAGCTAATTCAAGAAGCTCCGGATCACTAAATGAGTAACCTATACGGCCCAAAAAACGTTGCTTGGATATATTCACGAAATAGTCTACGTGCCTAAGTTAATCTATATTAGATGGCATTATTTAATAGTACAGCCCATTAACAGAGGCGACTTAATCAAACATTAAATCAAAAAGACTCTAATTACTTTCCGCCGGAGCTGCTGTCGTAGGCGTTGTTGAACATTACCACAACATCAACATTGCCCATAAAATTTACTCTTTTTTCATAATCGAGTGTTACAATTGTTCTCGTCTTTTCACGAGTCACCTTAATCAGCTTTCGATCAATATCTCGAACGTTGTTCATATCAAATTGCGCACCAAGTTTTCGCCTGATGTCTTTGTCCGTCATACCGTGTACATCCTCTTTTTGAAGGGAGGCTACGGCAGCTTTTACAAATGAATTATCCAAATATAACGGGCCTACTTTAAATATTGCTGTTAGAAAAAAACCGACCACCGCCAATAAAACCAACCCGCCGAGCATTGAGATGCCTTGCTGCTTTCTATAAGTCATAACGGTTCTTCCTCTAAATTTTGCTTTGAGTTTTAATATACTTATTGGATTTTGCCAATTCGATCGAAACTCGGCAAGCTTGGCAATGATTCCCAATGCATCCAAACAGCAACTGCTTTGCCAACAATGTTCTGTTCAGGGACAGGCCCCCACACTCTGCTATCGCTACTATTATCGCGGTTATCCCCCACCATAAAGTAATGACCATTAGGCACTTTTATTGAAAAATTACGCCCCAGCCGCCCTGAAATAATGCTTTTTTGGATACTATGGTTAACACCACTCAGGTTTTCAGAAGCCACAACAAATCTTGGATCTTTTTCCACACTCATCGGTTTTGTTTGTTCTGCTTCTTCACCATTAACATATACTATGTTATCAATAATCTTTATTTCATCTCCGGGCAAACCAAGTACACGTTTTATAAAATAACGATCATCATTGGGTGGAAAAAACACCATCACATCACCACGTTCTGGTTGCCCAATAGAAACCACTTTAGTCCTAGTTACAGGTAGTCTTAGGCCATAACTATATTTATTCACCAAGATGAAATCACCTACTTCGAGCGTAGGAATCATAGAACCTGAAGGGATTTGAAACGGTTCATAGAGAAAGGAGCGCAGAATAAAAACAATCAACAACACTGGAAAAAAAGAACCACTGTATTCAACCCACCCGGGGGTTGGCTCATCTTCACCCCGTTTTTTTGATAAAAACAATCTATCCAAAAACCAAACAATGCCACTGATGATGACTAATATCAGTAATATCAAAGGAAAATTAATATCCATTCAACTATTCCAATTATCTACTTAGAAAGTGTTTCTTATTAGTTGTCAGTTTTTAAAACAGCGAGGAATGCTTCCTGAGGAATTTCAACATTACCCACTTGTTTCATACGCTTCTTACCTTCTTTCTGCTTCTGTAGTAGCTTTTTCTTACGGGATACATCGCCACCATAGCATTTTGCAGTAACATTTTTTCGCAGTGCCTTCACTGTTGTTCGTGCGATCACATGCCCACCAATTGCTGCCTGAATGGCAACATCAAACATTTGTCGTGGTATCAACTCTTTCATTTTTTCAGTCAGAAGTCGACCTTTTGACTGTGAGTGATCTCGGTGAATGATTAAAGCGAGAGCATCTACTTTATCGCCATTAATCAAAACGTCTAACCGAACCAATGGGGCAGCCTGAAACCGAATAAAACTATAATCAAGAGAAGCAAAGCCACGGCTTACAGACTTTAAGCGGTCAAAGAAGTCCATAACCACTTCACTCATGGGAAGTTCGTAGGTTAACGATACTTGTCCACCAACAAATTGCATGTCCTTTTGAACCCCCCTCTTTTCAATGCAAAGTGTAATCACATTACCTACATAATCTTTAGGTACTAGGATGTTAGCTTCACACAAAGGCTCGCGCATCTCATCAACATAGGATGGATCGGGTAAATCTGATGGGTTGGAAATATGAATAACATCGCCATCAGATTTTAGAATTTCATAAATAACTGTAGGTGCTGTGGTGATGAGGTCTAAATCGTATTCACGTTCTAACCGCTCCTGGATAATTTCCATATGCAGCATACCTAAGAAGCCACAACGGAAACCAAAGCCTAGTGCATCAGAGCTTTCAGGCTCATAGAAAAGTGAAGCATCGTTTAGGGTTAATTTTGCTAGTGCTTCACGGAAATCTTCAAAGTCATCTGAACTAATAGGAAACATACCCGCATACACCTGGGGCTTAACTTTTTGAAAGCCCGGCAATGCCTCTATATCCTTAGTACTGGCATGGGTAAAAGTATCACCCACAGGCGCACCATGAATATCTTTAATACCGGCAACAACAAAGCCCACTTCACCGGCTTTTAATACACCAGTATCTTTCCTTTTGGGGGTAAAAACACCGACATTATCAACGACGTGCCCTTTACCTATGGACTTCGCGAGAATTTTATCTTTGGCCTTCAATGTTCCCTGAGTAACTCGTACCAGCGACACAACACCTAAATAATTATCAAACCAAGAATCAATAATGAGCGCTTGCAGCGGTGCATCGACATCACCTTCGGGTGGAGGAATGGCTGAGACTAACTGCTCGAGAATATCGTCGATCCCTATCCCTGT
>JAJFKD010000116.1 GCA_021773405.1 Porticoccus sp. | reverse complement strand
TGTCAGTGAAACAAACGTGGTTTTAACACCAAAACGGCCTAGATATTTTTCCAATAAAACCGTTGTGGTACCAAATACATTGCGTGAACAAACAATATGATCCCCAGATTTCAGTAACGCCATGCAGGTACTGAGAATCGCAGCCATACCTGATGAAGTTGCAACAGCTTGTTCTGCTCCCTCTAAGGCAGCAATACGTTCCTCAAAAATACGAACTGTAGGGTTGGTATAACGGGAATAAACATTTCCAGGTTGATCACCGGAGAAGCGTGCTGCCGCCTCCGCCGCATTCTTAAAAACATAACTGGAGGTGAGAAATAGTGGTTCACCATGCTCCCCTTCATGGGTGCGTGTATGGCCGGCACGGATGGCAATTGTGTCCAGTTCCGCTTCCGCCAGCACATCATTTATATCATCAGGGGTCATGTCATCTATCCAGTACAGCGTTTATATCCAGTAAAACTAATATGTATAAAAAATTAATTATGCTTCCAAATCAGAATTATGCAGACCAATAATCTCATCATTTGCTGAGTCTTTGACACTATCTTTCCCATTCTTTGCTGTTTCATTCCTTTCTGCATCCAGTTTTTCCAGATAACTATTATCTACATCGCCAGTCACATAATTGCTATCAAAAACAGCACAGTCAAAACGATCAATCGCACTATTTCCTTCTTTAGCACTTTCAACCAAGTCATCCAGATCTTGATAAATCAAACAATCTGCACCAATTAGTTCAGCAACTTCTTTTTCGGTGTGGTTATGTGCGATCAACTCCTGGGCTGATGGCATATCAATACCGTAAACATTAGGGTAACGAACGGGTGGCGCTGCTGAGGCAACATAAACCTTATTTGCGCCGGCATCTCGCGCCATTTGTATAATTTCTTTTGATGTTGTGCCACGAACAATAGAATCATCGACCAACAGTACATTTTTACCCTGGAATTCCAGTTTTACCGGGTTCAATTTTTGCCGTACTGATTTTTTCCGCAGTGTTTGCCCTGGCATAATAAATGTACGCCCGATATAGCGGTTTTTCATAAATCCTTCACGGAACTTTATACCTAACTTTTCAGCAATTGCCTGTGCCGAAACGCGGCTGGTATCCGGAATAGGTATCACCACATCAATATCATTTGATGGGTATAACCGCTGTATTTTATCAGCCAGTTTTTCACCCATTCTTAAACGACACTTATAGACAGATATTTCATCAATAATGGAATCTGGGCGAGCAAAATAGACGTGCTCAAAAATACAAGGCATTAGCTTAGGGTTTTCAGCACACTGCTCCAAGTGTAATTCACCACCGGCATCCACATACAATGCTTCTCCAGGGGCAAGATCACGAACTAATTTAAAGCCCAAAACATCCATGGCCACGCTCTCTGAGGCCACCATATATTCCATACCCTGATCTGTTTCGCGCTGACCATAGACCAGTGGACGAATACCATTAGGATCACGGAATGCCACCATGCCATAACTAGCTATCATTCCCACAACGGCATAAGCGCCCCGGCAACGACGGTGCACTCGCCTGACAGCTTCAAATATATCATTGGGTGTAGGTTGTAATTTGCCCTGTAGCAATAGCTCATGAGCAAAAACATTCAGTAATGCTTCTGAATCAGAATCCGTATTGATATGACGCAAATCAGACTTAAATAGTAATTCCATCAGCTCATCGGTATTGGTGAGATTACCGTTATGAGCCATACAAATTCCATAGGGAGAATTCACATAAAATGGCTGGGCAAGTGCTGGACCAGAACTACCCGCTGTAGGATAACGCACATGGCCAATGCCCATATTTCCTGTGAGTTGGGCCATATGACGAGAGTGAAAAACATCTTTCACCAATCCCACACTTTTTCGTTGATTAAAACGTCCATTGTCACAGGTCATGATTCCTGCAGCATCTTGACCACGATGCTGAAGCATAGTTAATGCATCATAAAGCTGCAGATTTACATCTGTATTACCAAAAATTCCGACTACACCACACATGGGCCTGGCAACCTCTTTAAACGGCTATTTACTACTGTATCACCTACTTATTAAAGCAGGTTCTTCAAAAAGTCCAATACCGCTGTGCCTGTCTCCCTGGCCCAGTCTTCGTACTGCATAAAATAGGGGATTAATGTGGACTCAAGCCACCATTGGTCTTCCATTACAGGCAATATTTTAGGCAAAATAATCAGGATAACCATCACAATGATCAGCCCCCTGATAGCACCAAAAATGAGACCTAACAATCTGTCTGTTCCAGAAAGGCCTGTGGCCTTAACCAGCTTACCCAGTAAATAATTTAAGATGCTACCAACAAGTAGAACAGCAACGAATAAAATAATCCAAGCTGCGAGCATTCGTAGGGAGGGTGTATCAATCAAGTCTGACATTAAAGATGCCAGCTGATCATGGAAAATAGAGGCTATAACCGCAGCTGCCAACCAGATTAACAATGAGACTATTTCTTTTACAAAGCCTCTTACTACGCTAATAAGTGCAGACAAACCCAATACTACAATAATCGCCCAGTCAGCCCAAGTCATGATGTGATCGCCCTATTACATATAAAGAGTACAAATCATAATCACTCTAGAGTGATTGGATTATAAGGGTTAATGTTATAAAACCGGAGTGTAACAGAGTGACTAGCTGAGGTCAGGACTCAAAGTGCAGCAACAAAGAATCTACACCATATTTTTTATCAATAACGGCTTTTTCCTGAACCAGTTTCTTTTTCAAAATCTTCGGACCCACGAATACTCGACTCAAAGTACCTGATGCACCTTTCTTCTCACGAATAAAAGCACGATACCCATCGGCTAACAGTTTTTTTACCAGATCTTCTGCCGTAGCCTTCTCTTTAAAACTGCCAACTTGTAATACCCAACCTATAGGCATTCCATCGGAAGATAAGGCAGGAGCCTCGTCTTGTAGAGATTCACTTTCTTTGGGAGATTCAGTACCGAACTGGAATATCTCATCAGCAGATTTAGCGGGAATGATATCTTTTGGCCGTTGTGGTTCAGCTACAACAACAGCTTCAATATCTGGCATTGGAGGGATAGTGGAACTGACGTCTACATGACGATCACCAGAGAAATCAAATACCAGAGGAATAATTACTATCGCCAACGCAACTAAAACAAATGCACCCACGATTCTCTGCTTTAAGCTTTCACTCACTTTTTAGAACTCCCTGCCCTTTTACCTTCTGAAGATTCAAATACTTGCTTTAAGGGTACCTCTAAAAATGCACTTTTTTCGCGATTGCGGCGTCAGTTCCGTGCTCGAATCCTCATGTACTCCATGTACACTGCGGTTCTCCGCGCGGCGCTTTCTTGCACTCACAAAAAATTACTATTTTTAGAGATGCCCTAAAATTAGAATTTTTACTCTTGCCCAAAACTTTTTGAATCAAAACTCCTTAACCCAGTATCTCTTAATCCAAGCTCTCTAGCCAACTAAGCACAGGTCCAATGGTGAAAAAGGAGCCGAAAACGACGACCGTATCACCCTTAGCTGATGCTGCTATCGCTTTCTCTAAGGCCGACACTGGTGACTCTTCAATAGTGGCTTTATTTTCTACAAGACCATTATCCATTACATCACAAGCCGAACTTGTAACTTTATTGTACATCAGTACCGAAAGGTTTCGTGCTTTAGCTGCTCGCTCCTGCCCAGGAATATTACATAAATACCAACTATGTATGAGGGGAAGTAATGGCTCCCAAATACCATCAATATCTTTATCTTCCATTACCCCAAAAACAGCACTTATTTTCGCAGATAATGTCGACAATCTTTGTGCAAGTAATTCTGCAGCTTGGGGATTATGCGCAACATCCAGCACAATATGGACACCATCAATATCTAGTTGTTGATAGCGCCCTTTTAAATGTACAGACAGCAAGCCCTTTTTAACCACTGATTGAGGCAGTTCCGGGATCAATAAGTTCACAGCCTCAACAGCACAGGCAACACTATTTTCAGGTAACAAATTACCGCCAGCCCCCCTGCCACCCTCACACCCTATAATTTCCCTATAAGAGTCTGGGAATAAAAAATCTTGGCCATTAAGTATTAACTCAGCACCAATTGATTTTGCCTTTTCTACTAATCCAGGAACAGGTTCTATATCTCCATAAATAAGGGGCTTACCCAAACGGCCGATTGCTGCCTTTTCTGCGGCAATAATATTCAAATCACTGCCCAACCAGCCCTCATGATCTAATGCGATACTTGTGACTACCGCAATATCAGCATCAAGAATATTTACGGCATCGAGTCGTCCTCCCAAGCCGACTTCTAAAACTGCCACATCAAGCTCATGTTCAGCCATAATTAAAAAAGCTGCTAGGGTTCCAAACTCAAAATAGCTGAGGCTTACATCCTCTCGAGCAGCCTCTATACGTTCAAATGCAGTACAGATGGGCTCATCATCTATATCCACACCATTGATACAGATACGTTCGTTATAGCGAATAAAATGAGGGGAAGTATAAGTCCCGACCTGATAGCCGGCAGACCTTAAAATACTATCAATTGCAGCAACACAAGAACCCTTACCATTCGTGCCGGCAACGATAATAATTTTTTTTGCTATTGGGTGAGGTATTTTTTTACCATCGTTAGATATAGAGCTGTCTAACTCAGGGCTATCTAATTTGAAGCTATTTGACGGCAAAAGGCCGAGTTGCTTGGCAACTCGGCCTACTCTATCAAGCCCAAGCTCTATCTCTTTGGGATGCCTGGTCTCTAATAGTGCAAGCCATTCATCCAGAGACAGGGGCGGTATCGGCTGGGGGGACATTTTGATCGTCAGATTCAGGGTCACTCGATTCTGAGAGAGATGACAAATCGTCCTCAGCAGATTTGCCAGCTGTAGCGTCTAATTCAGGACGCCCAGTAAACTTAGCCAATAGAGATGACAAAGTTGAACGCATCTCCTGCCTAGGAATAATCATATCAATTGCACCATGCTCAAGCAGGAACTCAGCACGCTGAAACCCTTTGGGTAATTTTTGACGAATGGTCTGCTCAATAATATTTGGGCCAGCAAATCCTGCTCTTGCACCAGGCTCTGCTGCATTAATATCGCCAAGCAATGCAAGGCTAGCAGAAACACCACCGTAGACAGGGTCCGTCATCACTGAAATGTAAGGAGTACCTTGCGCTTTAAGTCTTTCAATTACTGCACTGGTTTTAGCCATCTGCATCAAAGAGATCAGAGCTTCCTGCATACGTGCACCGCCCGTTGCAGAAAAACAAACAAAAGGAATATTGTCTTCTAGGGCAATTTGAGCTGCTCGGGTAAAACGTTCTCCAACCACATAACCCATAGAACCACCGTGAAAGGCGAATTCAAATGCTACAACGGCTACAGGCATACCATTTAACGTGCCTTTCATGGCAACAATAGCATCATCTTCACCCGTCGCTTTTTGTGCTGCGGAAAGACGATCTTTATATTTTTTAATATCTCTAAATTTAAGGCGATCAACTGGTTTTACATCTGCTGCCAACTCTTGGCGACCTTCAGGGTCGAGGAAAATGTCCAACCGACGTCGAGCACCTACCCGCAAATGGTGATCACACTTTGGGCATACATCTAGATTTTTTTCTAATTCAGGGCGATATAACGGTGCACTACACTTGGGGCACTTAGTCCACAACCCTTCAGGAACACTTTGAGTCCGATCTTTTTTCTGGGTTGCAGGACCTTTGGGACGAATTTTTTCCAGCCAGCTCATATTTTTTCCATTTTCCTAGTGCTTTCTGTTACCTATCATTCTAACCAATTAGCTATATTAACCAATTAACAGTCTAATGCCTGCCGTATTTCAGTAATAATTTCAGAAACAGCTGAAGCGTATACCGCTGGATCAGATTCTCCCTGTTCAGCCAGTTTTGCTATCTGATTAACCAATACACTACCAATCACAACACCATCGGACAAATCAGCTACGGCACGAGCCGATGCACCATCCTTAATACCAAATCCTACACAGACTGGCAGGTCAGTCAATGAACGAATATTCGACACATTTTTCTGAACGGAATCCACATCCAAATTACCAGCACCAGTAACACCTTTAAGGGAGACGTAATAAATAAAGCCACCCGCCATATCAGTGACCTTTTTCTGCCGCTCCGGTGTACTTGTTGGGGCCAGTAAGAAGATATTTTCCAAATCAGCTTGCCTTAAATGCTGATTAAACTCCTCAGCTTCTTCCGGTGGCAGATCTACGGTCAAAACAGCATCAACACCTGAAACAACAGCCTGATCAATAAAATTATCATAGCCCATACGTTCAACAGGGTTGGTGTAACCCATCAACAATACCGGCGTATCGGCATTTGTCTCACGAAACTGTTTAACCAGAGCCAAGGCATCTTTAAGGCTACTACCATGCTCTAACGCTCTTTCATGAGCACGCTGTATCACCGGCCCTTCTGCATTGGGGTCTGAAAAAGGAATACCCAATTCAATAATATCGGTTCCACTTTCTACCAGTGCATTCATTACTGGAAGTGTTACATTTTTAGCGGGATCACCCATAACCACATAGGAGACTAAGGCCTTGCGACCCTGCTGACGAAGGGATTCAAAACGTTGCTTGATTCTATTCACTAACAAATATCCAATTAGATTCTTATTTTAGGCGCGATTGATGTTAAACCGTGATGCCATCAATTTCAGCGACGGTCAAAATATCTTTGTCTCCACGACCAGACAAATTCACCACGATCATTTGATCGGAGTCCATCTGACGGGCCAGTTTTTCCGCATAAGCCACCGCATGACTCGATTCCAAGGCTGGCATAATGCCCTCAACCTTGGTCAAGTTACGAAAAGCATCCATCGCCTCGTCATCATCCACAGTCACGTAATTAACTCGACCTACATCCTTGAGCCAGGAATGCTCAGGACCAACGCCGGGGTAATCCAAACCAGCTGAAATAGAATGGGTTTCAATGATTTGCCCGTTTTCATCTTCCATCAAGTAGGTACGGTTACCGTGTAACACACCGGGAATACCATCATTCAATGGCGCTGCGTGTTTTCCAGTGGCCAAACCAAAACCACCCGCTTCTACGCCGTACATGGCCACAGAGTCATCTTCTAGAAATGGATGAAACAAACCAATAGCATTAGATCCACCGCCGACACAAGCCACGAGAGCATCAGGCAGCTTCCCTGCCTGATTCAACGATTGCTGGCGGGCCTCACGGCCAATCACTGATTGAAAATTGCGAACTAGCTCAGGATAAGGATGTGGCCCAGCACAGGTACCGATAATGTAGAAGGTGTTATCCACATTAGTGACCCAATCACGCATGGCTTCATTCATGGCATCTTTAAGGGTTTTAGAACCAGAAGTTACCGGAATAACTTCAGCACCTAGCAGCTTCATACGATAAACATTGAGTGATTGACGATGTACATCCCCTTCACCCATAAAAACATGACAGTCCAATCCCAGGCGTGCCGCCACAGTTGCTGTTGCCACACCATGTTGACCGGCACCCGTTTC
>JAJFKD010000115.1 GCA_021773405.1 Porticoccus sp. | reverse complement strand
GAAATTGGATGGCTATGACATTAGTCCAGATTATGAAGGTGCCGATGTTGTTGTCGTTAATACCTGTGGTTTTATCGATTCTGCCAAGCAGGAATCCATGGATGCCATTAGTGAGGCAGTGAAGGAAAATGGCAAGGTGATTGTCACCGGTTGCATGGGTAAGGGGGCTGATGCCGAGGCAATTAAAACACAAAACCCCGATGTGCTCAGTGTCAGTGGCCCGGCAGATTATGATTCAGTACTCAATGCGGTACATGAATATGTGCCACCACATTCTCAAAATGGGGAGCAGGAAACAGGCGAGGCGAAAGCACACAAACCTTACGATGATATTCTGCCTCCGGAAGGGATCAAACTGACACCCCAGCATTATGCTTATCTGAAAATTTCTGAGGGCTGTAATCACCGCTGTACCTTTTGCATCATTCCCGATATGCGTGGTGACTTAGTCAGTCGTCCTATTTCTGATGTGGTGGATGAAGCGAAAAAGCTTGTTGAATCCGGCACCCGTGAATTGTTAGTGATTTCCCAGGACACCAGCGCCTATGGCGTGGATGTAAAATACAAGCTGGATTTTGTCGACGGTAGTGCTTTGGAAACCCGGATGCAGGATCTGGCGGTGGCATTAGGCGAGTTGGGTGTCTGGGTGCGATTGCATTATGTGTACCCTTATCCCCATGTAGATAAAGTCATTCCCCTGATGGCTGAAGGAAAAATCCTTCCTTATCTGGATATTCCCTTCCAACATGCCAGCCCGAAAATTCTTAAGCTGATGAAGCGCCCGGGTAATCAGGAAAAGGTATTGGAGCGGATTAAAGCTTGGCGGGCTATCTGTCCTGAGCTCACTATTCGCAGTACTTTTGTTGTGGGCTTCCCCGGTGAAACCGAAGAAGATTTCCAAATGCTGTTGGACTGGCTGGAAGAAGCCGAGCTGGATCGTGTGGGCTGCTTTAAATATTCTCCTGTAGAGGGCGCTAAAGCTAATGAGCTGCCTGACCACGTACCGGAAGATATTCAGCAGCAACGTTGGGAGAGGTTTATGGAAACCCAACAAGTTATCAGTGCCCGTCGGTTAGAACGGAAGATTGGTCAAACACTGGAAGTGTTGATTGATGAGGTGGATGAAGAGGGTGCCATAGGTCGCTCCTACGCCGATGCACCGGAAATCGATGGCAATGTGTTTATCAATGATATTGAGAGTGTCGAGCGTTTAGGGCTTCAGCCGGGTGATATGGTCGAAGTGACAATTGAGCATGCTGATGAATATGACCTTTGGGGTGCGCTTGTATACTCTTAACAGACTAGAAGTGGAACTATAAATAGTCATAAAAAAAGGGCAGCCTCATTAGGCTGCCCTTTTTATTTTAACTTATTGTTGTTTTAACCTATTTTATTTGAATTTACTCGGCAGAAATTAGATTGCCGAGGGATTCAAATTAATGCTGATGGCCGCCAGCACCATGTACGTGGTCATGGGTCAGTTCTTCTTCTGTTGCTTCACGAACAGTCTCAATGCGAACGTCAAATGTCAGTTTTTTGCCAGCCAGAGGGTGGTTGGCATCAACGGTAACGGTTTCGTCTGTGACTGCAGTAACAAAAACTGTGAGTGGACCATCGGGTGTTTGTGCCACAAATCGCATACCAACAGTAATGTCTTCGGCCTGGAATGTTTTACGCGGGACTTCCTGTATCTTTTGTTCTTGTATTTCCCCATACCCATCAGCAGGCGCTACATTAACAACCATGACATCGCCTGCCTGTTTTCCTTCCATCGCTTTTTCCAAGCCAGGGATAATATTTTTATGTCCATGGAGATAAGCTAGAGGCTCTTTTCCCTTGGATGAATCAAGCTGGTTGCCATCCTCATCGGTGAGTGTGTAGTGGAAAAGCACTGCGGCGTTTTCTGAGATGATCATGGGAGATCCTTTTTTTATAAATAGTCAGTAAATAGCCAGCCTGGTTGACATAGGGGTGTATGAAATAACGGCTGTACGAGAACAAGGGCGGCATTATCGTCGATACCCGGTGTTTTTCCAAGAAAATGATTTTTTCTGACCGATTTCGAGGCTTTGGTCATAGCATGCTGATCGTTTTTGGCAGAGAGGATTACCATGTTTGGCTTGTCGTGTTTGTAAGTCGTTGTTTGCTATGGGTTGGTAGCGAAGCGACGACTTACTTTTTTCTTGGCTAGGTGGGGGTTTTTCTGTCAGTACCACCTGTAGTGTTTTTTCTGGCAACAGACACTATATCTTGTATACTGAGCTGAGTTTTTCAAGATTTACTGATAACTTAAAGACGGCTGCAATAGCCGCAAAATTAGATAAAAAAAGTACTACGCACCTCCATTTAGCTGATTTAAATATAGCTTTGGCCGCTACTTTAGCCATTTTAAAAGCAAGGACAAAACAGGGGAAACCGCACCATTATGTCGATTGAAGCCTTAAAGACTACAGATGAGCTGGCTGCCATCGAAATAAAACTTCAGGCAGCCTCAGAAGATATATGGGACAAAAAATACCGCTTAAAAGATAAAAGCGGAGAGCCGGTAGATGAGACTATAGATGCTACGTATAGACGAGTCGCACGCGCTCTCTCAGAAGTAGAAGAAAAAGGTAAACAAGATGTTTGGTACGAGCGCTTTTTATGGGCGTTGCGGAATGGTGCTATTCCCGCCGGTCGAATTATTTCCAATGCTGGTGCTTTAGAGCACAAGCCAGCCACTTCCACTATTAACTGTACTGTGTCCGGTATTGTTGAAGATTCCATGAAGGGTATTCTTGAAAAAAACCTGGAAGCAGGTCTGACCCTAAAAGCTGGTTGCGGTATTGGTTACGAGTTTTCAACATTACGTCCCAAAGGTGCTTATGTATCGGGTGCCGGTGCTTACACTTCTGGTCCACTGTCCTTTATGGATATCTTCGACAAGATGTGTTTTACCGTATCTTCAGCCGGTGGGCGTCGTGGCGCCCAGATGGCGACCTTTGATGTCAGTCACCCTGATGTAGTGGATTTTATCCGGGCCAAGCGTGAAGACGGTCGCCTGCGCCAGTTCAATTTATCGTTACTGATTACTGAAGGCTTTATGGAAGCTGTGAAAAGTGATGATGACTGGTCCCTGAGCTTCCCTGTCTCAGCTAAAGAGCTAGAACAGGGCACTGTTGACCCTGCTGACGATACGTTGTTGTGGCGTGAGTTCCCCACTACCAATGGCTATATCGCTAACGACGAAGGTTTGGTGGCTTGCCGTATTTACCGCACAGTTAAGGCGCGTCAGTTGTGGAATGTGATTATGACATCCACCTACGATTACGCTGAGCCAGGTTTCATTTTGATCGATAAGGTAAACCAGCAAAACAACAACTGGTTCTGTGAAGATATTCGCGCCACTAATCCTTGTGGTGAACAACCGTTGCCTCCTTATGGCAGCTGTTTGTTAGGGTCGATTAATCTGACCAAATTTGTATTGGACCCCTTTACTGAAAATGCTCGCTTCGATTGGGACAATTATCGCCAAGTGGTTTCAGTCTTCACTCGTATGCTCGACAACGTTGTAGAGATTAACGGCTTGCCTTTGGAAGGCCAGCGTGAAGCGATCATGAACAAACGACGCCATGGAATGGGCTTCCTTGGTCTTGGATCTACCATGACCATGTTGAAAGTCCCCTATGGCAGCAAAGAGTCATTAGAGTTGACTGATAAAGTGTCCCGTGAATTGGCTATAGCGGGTTGGCGTACAGGGTTGGATCTGGCTAAGGAAAAAGGTCCAGCACCGATTATGGATGAGGAGTTTGAAGTCACTGAATCCATGATGCGTTTGCGCCCAGAAATGGCGAAAGACGGTATTGTGATTGGTGACAAGCTGAAGGGTAAGGTTTTGCATGCACGCTACAGTAAGTACATGCAAAAGGTAGCTGAAGTAGATCCTGCATTGGTTGATGAAATTGCTAATGTTGGTTGTCGTTTTACTCACCACTCGTCCATTGCGCCTACGGGCACCATTTCATTGTCACTGGCTAACAATGCCAGTAATGGTATTGAACCCAGCTTTGCTCATCACTATTCCCGCAATGTGATTCGTGAAGGTAAAAAGACTAAAGAAAAGGTCGACGTATTCTCCTATGAGATGTTGGCCTATCGTGAGCTAATTAATCCCGATGCCATTCCTTTTGCTGAAGAAGAATCACAAAAGTTACCAGATTATTTTGTAGCGAGTGATGACATCAGGCCTAAGCAGCATGTAGATGTTCAGGCAGCAGCTCAAAAATGGACAGATTCCTCTATCTCCAAAACCATCAATGTTCCAACGGATTGTGATTTTGAGGAATTCAAAGATATCTACCTTTACGCTTATGAAAATGGCCTTAAGGGCTGTACAACCTTCCGCTTTAACCCGGAAGCATTCCAGGGCGTTTTGGTAAAAGAGAAAGATCTGGAAAACACCACTTACCAGTTCACCCTGGAAGATGGTTCCACCGTAGACCTGAAAGGGAATGAAGAAGTGGAGTACGACGGTGAAATGCATACCGCTGCCAACCTCTTCGATGCCTTGAAAGAAGGCTACTACGGAAAATTCTAATTGGAACCTCTTTTGGAAACATTATTGGAAACACAGACATGACTGTAAAACTAGATCAAAAAATCGTGGGCTATAAGGTGGTATCACCCTCCAATGATGAGTCCATTCCCGAAGGCCAGGCTGACCAGCCACAACCATCGGAGCAAGAACTGGAACGCGCCATTGAGCAGATGACTGAAAATGTCAGTCGCCCAGAAGAGCTCCACGGTTCTACTTACAAAGTAAAAACACCGCTATCGGATCATGCACTGTATATCACTATTAACGATATCGTTTTGAATCCCGGTACTGACCATGAACAGCGCCGTCCCTTCGAAGTGTTTATTAACTCGAAGAACATGGACCAGTTCCAATGGGTAGTTGCGTTGACTCGAGTTATTTCAGCAGTATTCCGCAAAGGCGGTGATTGCACCTTCTTGGCAGAAGAGTTGAAAGCAGTGTTTGACCCTCAGGGTGGTTACTTCAAGCGTGGTGGTAAATTTATGCCATCGTTGGTGGCAGAAATTGGTGAAGCTATTGAAGATCATCTGACCAAAATTGGCATGATGAAAGGCCCTGAGTTGGGCGATCACCAGAAGGAAATTTTGGCAGAAAAGCGTGCTGAATATGAAGCTGCAACTAAGCCTGTATCAGCAGCGACTGCCGCAGCCGTATCCAGTGAAGCAAGCCCTTTCCCGGAGACAGCGCAGTTGTGCCATAAATGTATGACTAAGGCATCCATTTTGATGGATGGCTGCATGACTTGTTTAAATTGTGGCGATTCCAAATGTGGTTAAGATACGTGTAATTAAGAGACTCTCCGTGCGGGTAATAATAGTAATAAAACCCGTATAAGCCCGCACTGGGAGGGGGATTGGACCGGGCTATGCCCGGTTTTTTTTCCTAAAAATGGTAGCTTTTTTTGCTTAGCTTAAGTTTTAGATTTTAGTGCATCGAGAACGTTGTGAACCACCTCTTCTGGTGGCTGCTGATCACAGTGAATGACGATATCGGCGTATTGGTTATAGAGCTTACTGCGTTCAATAAACAAATCATCAAAACTTTGCTCCGGGTGTTTAGCAATGCCGCGAGTTTCATAATCGTGGATACGTTGCTCAAGAGTTTGAAGCGGTGTTTCAAGGTAGACAACAATCCCATTTCTTTTCAGATGGGCCATTCCTTTTTCGCTGTAAACAGCGCTGCCACCAGTGGCAATGACAGTATTGTTGACATCAATATGAGTGAGGACAGATTCTTCTATCTTACGCAGTTGTAGGTAATCACTTTTATCCATTATCAGTTGAAGGGTTTCACCCTCGCGCACTTGAATCAGTACATCGGTATCCACAAAATCTTTGCCCAGGGCCTTGGCTAGCAACAGACCATTGGTACTTTTTCCAGCGCCAGGCATGCCGATTAATACAAGATTATTTTTCACAAACCAATTTTCCTATATTTTGGAGTTCCGTCATCACAGTGATGCCTTAACAAATTCCATTAATCTTGAAATGGCTTCACTGGATTCACTATTTTGATGAATTAAGCTGATACCTACTTTACCTAGTTTGGGCAGCTTTTCAGAAGGTTTCAATATACGCAGGTTCTCGGGCACAGTACTTTTCGCTAATACGGTGACGCCAAGGCCTTCATCAATGGCAGCCTGAATGCCTGTGAGGTCGGGGATGGTATAAACGATACGCCAATCATGCTGATTGTCTTTAAGTCGCTTGGCTCCGCGTTGACGGTAGATGCAACCTTCGGGCGCTACGATTAGAGGTAGTGGACGTTGTAGATGGGCGTCGTGGTCGGTACCGGTGACCCAGACTAAATCATCCTCCTTAACCAGATTGTCC
>JAJFKD010000114.1 GCA_021773405.1 Porticoccus sp. | reverse complement strand
TTTTTTAGCCATAATTCGCCATTATTTAGAGCCAGGAAGAATTCGCCATTCCTAAATACAGCATTATTCTGAAAAGAAAATTGAGGAAATTCAGATACAGCATTATGAATCTCTGACTCAATAAGAGGAGATGGCTTTCCTTTCGTGGTTCTAAGTATTGTTACATGGTATCCCATTTCTGTTTTACGCTTAACGCCAGTGTATGGGGCGGGCTGAAGCAGCGCGTAAGTCCGTCCCAGCACGCGGCTTTTTGCGTGCGAACATAACACACTTGTTAGTAGGCAAACTATGATTCCTCAATGTAACGAATTGAAGGCTTTTTTAAATAAACCTTTTTGCCATTTTGTTGTTTAAAAACCAGAAGACCTTCATAGCCAGCAAATGAAAAAGCTTCATCTTCACTTTCTACACTGCCAACAATAACTACATCTTCAAATTTTCTACCGTCTGACAAATGAATATTGTAATTTATGCCTGTCTTAATAGAGTCTGATATTTCAGGTACAGTTTCTTTTCGTAGCTTCTTTTTCTTGCGATCTGATATTTTTGAAGATATGTAACCATAGATAACCATAAGAATAATTATGGATACTATTATTGCCCAAATATCTGGCATACTGCCTCCTTAATTGCCTACTAACAGTATGTTAATGAGGCCTTCGGCCTCATAATAATTATTAGAGGGCCGCCTTTTATTTTTCTATTGCTAAAGTCTAGGGCTTTTAACTTATTAAAAATGCTAGATAATTTTTCTTGCTGTTTTTTGTAAGGCAATAAAAAGGCGGTTCGCCCTAAAAATATTGACTTGTGATGCGGTTTGAGTAGGCTAGAGAAAACTAGTTTCAAGGATGAGGCTAACATCATGCGACAATCTCCCTTTCTTCAATCCGTTGAATCATTTATGCGGGTTCGCCGTTACAGCAAGCGCACAATTTCCAGTTACCTTTATTGGGTGAAATATTTCATACTTTTTCATGGCAAGCAACACCCAAAAAATTTGGATGATTCTCACATTGAGCAATTTTTGACTTTTCTCGCTACAGAGCGAAATGTTTCTGCAAGTACGCAAGCAATAGCGCTGAATGCGATTGTTTTTGTTAAGACCAAGTTTTTAAACCAGGAAGTGGGTGATTTGTCTGCCTTTTCAAAGGCGAGTAAGCAGAGCAAGCTCCCTGTGGTTCTGACAAAAGAGGAGGTGTCTAGGCTACTTAATCAGTTGTCTGGCGTTCCAAAGTTAATGGTATCTCTTATGTATGGCTCTGGGCTGAGGCGTATAGAGTTGGTGAGGTTGCGGGTTAAAGATGTCGATTTTGATATGTGCCAACTTCAAGTCTGGAATGGTAAGGGTGGCAAGCACCGATTGGTGACGTTGGCACCTGAGTTGCTTGAGCCGCTAGGGTTTCAAGTTCAGCGTGTTAAGGCAGTTTTAACAGAAGATTTACAAAATGAAATTTATACAGGCGTATGGTTACCCAATGCGCTGGCTAGGAAATATCCTACTGCTCAACGGCAGCTTGGTTGGCATTATTTATTTCCTGCATCCAGATTGTCCATAGATCCGGAATCCAATTGTTGGCGCCGGCATCATTTTGATGAAAGCGCTTTAAATAAGTGTATTTCTCAAGCGGCAAAGAAAGCCGAAATTTCTAAGCAGGTAACGAGCCATACTTTGCGGCACTCTTTTGCTACACATTTATTGCAGTCTGGGGCAGATATTAGAACAGTTCAGCAGCAGTTAGGGCATGCTGATGTAAAAACGACAGAAATCTATACCCACGTACTTAAGCAAGGTGCCCACGGGGTTCGCAGCCCATTTAGTAATTTATAAAGTAGGATGTGATTGGTTTCCTCAATAAAAAAGTTTTTAGACTGCGCCATGCTTTTTCAGTGCATCCACATATTCATCCCCATGCCGATGTTCGCTGATAATCACTAGTAGGGTATTGCCGTTAGGGTTTTTGGCATTGATGTCGTGGCCTGCTTCGGTAAAAAAGCCGAGAAAGGTGTCGAAGTTTTCGACTTTCATGCCGCGGTAGGCTTTTTCTAAAAGATGGAAATCTGGATTTTCGCCTTCGGGTGCTTCAAAGTCTAAAAAGGTTTTAATACGTTCATCGTCGAACACTTCGCCGAGTACTTTTTGTTTATCTTTTTTTAGTGTCATAGTTTTTAAGTCAATTTGTTTTTAAATAAATAGTTTTAAACTGCTATTTAAATTTTAAATTAAATCGTTAAGTTTTTTCAGCAGAATTTCATTCACCTGCTGTGGGTTTGCTTGGCCTTTTGAGGCCTTCATAATCTGACCGACAAAATAGCCCAGCATTTTGGGTCGTTTGCTTTCGTCAGCATTACGGTAGTTGTCTACTTGTTTATCACTGTTAGCGATGACTTCATCTACCATGGCTTCGATAGCACCGCTGTCAGAAACCTGTTTCAAGCCCTTGGCTTCAATAATCTCGTCGGCATTGCCATCGCCATTCCACATGGCTTCAAACACTTGTTTGGCCATTTTGCTGGAGATAGTACCGTCTACTAGCCTGGTAATCATACCTGCCAATTGTTCGGCGTTTACCGGGCTGTGTTTGATGGACTGGTCTTCGGCATTCAATCGAGCAGACAACTCGCCCATGATCCAGTTGGCGGTGAGTTTAGTGTCGCCGCTGGCCTTGGCTGCTGTTTCGAAAAACTGGGCCATATTGGCATCGCCACTCAGGATATTGGCATCGTAGCTAGAGAGGCCGTATTGTTCCATAAAGCGATCATGGCGAGCATCGGGCAGTTCTGGCAGAGTTTGTCTGATGCTCTCGATATAGTCGTTATCAAGTACTACGGGTAGCAAGTCGGGGCAGGGGAAGTAGCGGTAATCGTTGGCTTCTTCCTTGCTGCGCATGGAACGCGCCTGTTTGGTATCACCATTGTAGAGGCGGGTTTCTTGAACTACTTTGCCGCCGTCTTCAATCAGGTCGATCTGCCGTTCTACTTCCAGTGCGATACAGTCTTCCATAAAGCGGAAGGAGTTGAGGTTTTTGGTTTCGGTACGGGTACCGAATTCTTCACCGGGTCGCCGGACAGAAATATTCACATCAAAGCGCATGGAGCCCTGGGACATTTCACCGTCACAGATACCCAGAGAGGTCACAATACTGTGCAGCTTCTTGGCGAAGGCTACGGCTTCTTCGGCATTGCGTATATCGGGTTCGGAGACAATTTCCACCAAGGGTGTACCGGCACGATTTAGATCGATACCGGACATGCCGTGAAAGTCCTCATGAAGCGACTTACCTGCATCTTCTTCTAAATGTGCGTGGTGAATGCGGATGGACTTTTTAGTGCCATCGGCCAGTTCAATCTCCACATGACCGGCACCCACAATGGGTTTTTCCAGTTGGGTGGTTTGGTAGGCTTTGGGGAGGTCGGGGTAGAAATAATTTTTTCGCTCGAACACCGAGGTTTTGGCAATATCGGCATCGATGGCCAGGCCAAACATAATGGCATAGCGGTAGGCCTGCTCGTTGGGCACGGGCAGGGTGCCAGGCATAGCCAGATCCAATGCCGAGGCCTGGGTATTAGGCTCGGAGCCAAAGGCGGTACTGGAGCCGGAAAAGATTTTGGATTTGGTGGCCAGTTGTGCGTGAACTTCCAGGCCGATAACAGTTTCCCATTCCATTATTCTGCTCCCTCCACGTCTATTCCCGTTGGGGCCTGTTGATGCCAGTCAGTAACTTGCTGGAATTGGTGGGCCACATTCAGCATCCGCGACTCATCAAAGTAGTTGCCGATAATTTGTAGACCTACGGGCTTGTCATCTACTAAGCCACAAGGAACGGACATACCAGGCAGTCCGGCCAAGTTAGTGGCGATGGTGTAAATATCTTCCAGATACATGGCCACGGGGTCGTCACCCTTTGCACCAAATTCAAAGGCGGGTGAGGGGGATGTTGGCCCCATAATTACATCCACTTGCTCAAAGGCATCCACAAAATCCTGTTTGATCAGGCGGCGAACCTGTTGGGCTTTGCGATAGTAAGCATCGTAGTAACCAGCAGAGAGGCAGTAGGCGCCCACTAAAATCCGGCGTTTCACTTCGTCGCCAAATCCTTCGGCGCGGGTACGCATATACATGTCCCGCAAATCTTTTGGGTCTTCACAGCGGTGGCCGTAACGCACGCCATCGAATCGTGACAGATTGGCGGAGGCTTCGGCGGGTGCAATTACATAGTAGGCGGGCACTGCCAGCTTGGTATGTGGCAGGCTGATACTCACCAGTGTGGCACCCTGTTTTTCTAATTCTGCCAGAGCATCGTGAACCGCTTGTTCGGTGCCGGGGTTCAGGCCTTCTTCAAAGTACTCTTTGGGTATGCCGACTTTCAGGCCGTCCAGGGGTTGGTTTAGGTTGGCGGTGTAGTCGGGCACTTCGCGGTCAATGGAGGTGGAGTCTTTGGGGTCAAAGCTCGCCATCACATTGAGCAGTAATGCACAGTCTTCTGCGGTGCGTGCCATGGGGCCGCCTTGATCCAGGCTTGAAGCGAAGGCAATCATGCCCCAGCGTGATACCCGGCCATAGGTGGGTTTCAAACCTGTGATGCCACAAAGCGCTGCTGGCTGGCGAATGGAGCCGCCGGTATCTGTAGCGGTGGCTCCGGGTGTTAGGTGTGCGGCAACCGCCGCGGCAGAACCACCGGAGGAACCGCCGGGAACGGTATTGGTGTCCCACGGATTTTTCACCGGGCCGTAAAAACTGGTTTCGTTGGAGGAGCCCATAGCGAACTCGTCCATATTGGTTTTGCCCAGTACCACAGCACCGGCATTGGCGAAGTTTTCTACCACGGTGGCGTCGTAGGGTGGTACAAAGTTGTCGAGCATTTTCGAGCCGCAACTGGTGCGAACGCCGTTGGTGCAGAAGATATCCTTGTGGGCGATGGGTACTCCGCAGAGTGCTGGCGCATCACCTTCGGCGCGACGTTTGTCGGCGGCTTCTGCCTGAGCCAGTGCGGATTCTTCGTTCACGGTGATGAAACTGTTGTAGGTTCCATCCAGTTGTTTAATACGGTTTAGGTAGTGCTGGGTAATCTCGACACTGGTAAATTCACCGGCGTTCAGACCGGCGATAATGTCGGCAATGGTTTTTTGGTGCATGGCTTTTTTATCAGTGATCGGGTTGTCTTTGATTGAGTGCGTCATGGTTAGTTATCTTTCCTCAATCGATCACTTTGGGAACCAGATAAAGTCCCGCTTCAGTGGCTGGCGCAATGGCCTGGAATGCTTCCCGATGATTAGTCTCGGTCACCTCATCGGCCCGCAATCGCTGGACCGCGTCCGTTGGGTGGGCCATAGGCTCTACACCCTCGGTATCAGCAGCCTGTAACTGGTCTACTAAAGCCAGTACATCGGCAATACTTTGGGTGGTTTCGGCGATAGTTGCTTCGTTGAGCTCAATACGTGCTAGCTCTGCGAGCTTTTCAATGTCTGTGCGTTCGATTGTCATGGTATAGTTTCTGCACTTTGAACAGCCTGTAATTTTGACCGTTTTTCAGGATCGTGCCAGGCGGTTTTTGGGTCAGGAAAAATGAGGGGCGTAAGGTACCACATTCGCCTTTGCAGGTGTACTCTCTGGGCGGCCTTATCATTTGTTCTTGGTTAAGGGGTTCTAGGACTTCTGCATAGGTGTTGGCCATGGTGTGACAGCACTGCTGTTTGTATCGGAATTTTCTCCCAGGTCAAATACTTAAAACTTGCTCTGAATCCACGCGATTGGTAGAGTTGCGGGTTTTCAGGGCTATCGGCGTTTGGGGCGTTTCCCAGAGGCAGCCAACAAGGGAAAAGGTAGATGTTAAAAAGACTACGTGGTGTTTTTTCGAATGATCTTTCCATTGATTTGGGCACTGCGAATACGCTGATTTATGTCCGGGAAAAGGGCATTGTCCTGAATGAGCCATCGGTTGTTGCTATTCGCCATCACCATGGCCAGAAAATTGTTGATGCGGTGGGCGTTGAAGCCAAGCGCATGTTAGGGCGTACTCCGGGTAATATCACTGCTATCCGTCCCTTGAAAGATGGGGTTATTGCCGACTTTCAGGTGACTGAAAAAATGCTCCAGCACTTTATTAAGAAAGTGCATTCCCATAGTTTGATCCCCCCAAGCCCTCGGGTACTGATCTGTGTTCCCTGTTTGGCGACTGAGGTTGAGAAACGAGCCATTCGTGAATCAGCTTATAGTGCTGGTGCTCGCGAGGTATTCTTGATTGAAGAGCCGATGGCTGCTGCTGTGGGTGCAGGTATGCCCGTAGATGAAGCCTGTGGTTCTATGGTGGTGGATATCGGTGGTGGTACTACTGAGATTGCCATTTTGTCATTAAACGGCGTTGTCTTTTCTGATTCTGTGCGAATTGGCGGTGACCGCTTTGATGAGGCCATTAGCAATTATGTTCGTCGCAAATACGGCAGTGTGATTGGTGAAACAACTTCAGAACGTATCAAAATGGAAATTGGTAGCGCGTACCCTGCGAATGAGATTCGTGAGATTGATGTGCGTGGTCGCAATTTGGCGGAAGGTGTACCCAAGAGTTTTAGTCTTAACAGCGATGAGATTCTGGAAGCATTACAAGAGCCATTAGCTGCGATTGTTCAATCAGTGAAACGTGTGCTTGAACAGTCTCCTCCTGAGTTGGCTTCCGATATTGCAGAAACGGGTGTTGTTTTGACGGGCGGGGGTGCATTGTTACGTGACTTGGATCGTCTTTTGACCCACGAAACAGGATTGCCTGTTATTGTTGCTGAAGACCCTCTGACCTGTGTGGCTCGTGGTGGTGGTAAGGCACTGGAAACCATGGATAAGCGTCATATGGATGTTATGTCATCCTAGTTTGCCGGTTGGCTTCTTGTTGCCAAGCCTTTGCTATTTAATATTTTTCTCACAATGAGGTGGCAATATAAAGAACCTTTTTGCTAAAGGCCCCTCATCTGCGCGACGTATGTTGCTGTTAGCACTTGTCGCCCTGCTTTTATTACTCGTTGATACTTATACTCGTTGGTTAGAGCCGGTTCGTCCATGGTTGGCAGAGTTAACCACGCCGATTTATTGGGTCTCCAGCTTGCCAAAACGTATAGGTGAGTTAGGCGATGAAACGGTGGTGAGCCGTGCTGATTTAGAAGCAGAGATCAGTCGGCAAAAGACACAGTTATTTATTCTCAAGGGGCGGATGCAGCGGATGGCTGAATTGGCCGCTGAGAATGTACGGTTACGAAATCTGTTGAATGCGACTGAGTTGCTGCAAGATAGCGTGCTGGTTTCAGAGCTGATTGGTGTTTCCCCGGACCCTTCTCGCCATACTATTATCGTTAACCGTGGTGAAGACCATGATGTGTTTGTTGGGCAGGCGGTATTAGACGCCGATGGCCTGATGGGGCAAGTGGTTGAGGTTTACCATAGTAGCAGTAAGGTATTATTGATTAGTGATTCTTCCCACGCATTGCCTGTCCAGGTATTGCGAAATGGTGTTCGTTCCATCGCTGAAGGCATGGGTGATCACAAGCGTTTAACCCTACGTTTCGTTACACCGACAACGGATATAAAGGTGGGCGATCAATTGGTCAGTTCGGGATTGGGTGGGCGATATCCACTTGGTTACCCTGTTGGTACGGTAACGTCCGTAGATATGGTTAGCGGCAATCCCTATTTAAAAGTTGAGCTCGAACCTTCTGCTCGTATTGATCGTAGTCGCTATCTGTTATTGGTCTTTTCTGCCGTAGAACAACTTGGAAAGGATACTGATGCAGGAAAGTAGTCTGCTCACCTACCTTTGGAGTGGCGGATCCGTAGTCATAGGTTTGCTGCTCCAACTTATTCCTCTTTCTTCAACAGCGGTTCTCTGGCGGCCACAGTTTGTTTTATTGATTGTTTTCTACTGGTTATTTCGTAGCCCATTTTTGCATGGTGTTATGTTCGCCTGGTTTTCGGGCTTGTTGCTGGATATTTTTGTCGGTGAACTGTTGGGACGTCATGCCATTGTTTTTGCGTTGTGTGCTTATTTGATACGACTGGTTCAGCAACGATTGCACCATTTTGGGGTGCTTCATCAGGCGATGTTAGTGTTATTTATGGTTTTGGTTAGCCAATTGTTACTTCATAGTATTACTCTGATTTTTCGTGTTGGCTGGGAAGGAAGTTTGTCCATTGCTCCTGCGATAACATCTGCCATTATCTGGCCTTTTCTGGTGTTTTTTGCGAATCGATTATTGAAAACTCAAGGGCTGGGGCAGTCCATTTCTTCAGGTTCATAATTTCATGCCGTATTTAAAATGACGTGTCCAAACCCGGATTTTATTCTGGCTTCGGCTTCACCGCGCCGTTGTGAGTTATTACATCAAATAGGCTGTCGATTTCAGGTGTCGCCAGTAGATATTGATGAAACTGTTTTGGCCGGTGAGAGCCCTGCTGATTATGTAGAGCGCATGGCTTTACAAAAGGCGCAGGCAGGTTGGGGTATGCATCAGATCAAGGGCTTGCCTGTGTTAGGAGCCGATACTGCTGTGGTGCTGGATTCTAAAGGTCCTGGCGGTGAGGATATCGCAGAAATTTTTGGAAAACCGTTAGATCAAGCCCACGCAATCTCAATGCTTATGCGATTGTCTGGAGCAACCCATCGAGTGCTTTCTGGTGTGGCAATTGTGAAAGGACATGAACAGCAAACAATATTGTCTGAGTCGTTGGTGACATTCCGCCATTTGACGGAGGAAGAGTGTGCTCGTTATTGGTTAACTGGTGAGCCTAATGATAAAGCTGGAGCCTATGCTATCCAGGGACTAGGTGCTGTATTTGTGGAACACTTAAGTGGCAGCTATTCTGGAGTAGTAGGGTTGCCTTTAATTGAGACCTGTAAATTGTTAGATGATTTTGACATATCCTGGTGGACAGGAATAAAAAAATGAGTTCAGAGATTCTGATTAATATCACACCGATGGAAACTCGTGTGGCACTTGTTGAGAATGGCGTGTTGCAGGAAGTAAGTGTCGAGCGAGAGAAAAATCGTGGAATTGTCGGCAATATATATAAGGGTAAAGTAGTTCGTGTTTTACCGGGTATGCAGGCAGCTTTTGTTGAAATTGGATTGGAAAAGGCCGGTTTTCTCCATGTGGATGATCTTCGTGAAACCGAAAGTGGCACTGAAACAGGTTTGGATATCAGGCAATATCTGAGAGATGGGCAATCTATCGTTGTTCAAGTTATTAAGGACCCTATTAGTACTAAGGGAGCTCGGCTTTCTACTAAGCTCTCAGTTTCTTCTCGTTATTTAGTTTATATGCCATATGAAGAGCACATCGGTATTTCCCAGCGTATTGAGGATGAGCCCGAACGTTTGCGGCTACGTGAGCAATTAGATAAAGCTATTGAAAATGTTGGGAGAGTTGAAGGTGTTGATAGCATAGACAGTAGTAAAGCTGGGGGTGGCTATATACTTCGTACCGCAGCTGAGGGTGTCGATTCAGAGGAGCTGGCCCGGGAAATTGGATTTCTCCAGCAGCTTTGGGGGCATGTGTTTGAAACCGCCAAAATGGTAGACGCACCGGCTTTAGTTTACAAAGATCTACCTATATTTTTGAGGGTTCTGCGTGATATGGCAAACCCGCAAATTGAAAAAGTGAAGGTAGATTCGCAAAAAAACTATCAAAAGCTTTGTGATTTTTCCCGACGTTTCAATCCAGAAATGTTATCAATACTTGAATACTATTGTTCGGATCGACCACTTTTTTACCTGCATGGTGTGGAAGACGAAATTTCCAGGGCCTTGGAAAAAAACGTGCCTCTAAAATCTGGCGGTTCTTTAGTCATCGAGCAGACGGAAGCGATGACGACGGTGGATGTCAACACGGGTGCCTTTGTGGGCCGCCGTAATTTGGAGGAAACAACCTATAAAACTAATTTGGAGGCAGCATCTACTATTGCTCGCCAGTTAAGGCTTCGCAATTTGGGTGGCATCATCATTATCGATTTTATTGATATGAAAGATGCAGAGCATCGTCGTCAGGTTATGCGGGCATTAGAAAAAGCGTTATCACGAGATCGTGCAAAAACTACCATTGCCAGTGTTTCTGCATTGGGTTTGGTGGAAATGACCCGTAAGAGAAGCAGTGAAAGTTTGGGCCGAACACTGTGTCAGCCATGCCCTACTTGTGAAGGTAAGGGGCGGTTAAAGTCTGCTGAAACAACATGCTATGAGATTTTCAGAGATGTATTGCGAGAAGCTCGTGCTTTTGAGTGCGAAAAGTTTCTGATATTAGCCGCACAGGTTGTGATTGATCGTTTATTAGATGAAGAATCCTCCCATGTGGCAGATTTGGAGGAATTTGTTGGGAAAACATTAGAATTTCAAGTGGAATCGGCATATTCCCAAGAACAGTTCGACATTATTCCTGTCTAATATCAGGCGAGGGTTTGAACTACTTATTTTGCGCCAGTCGTAGTCCAACCTTGGATCATCTGAACCATCATTCTCGCTTTTCATTTTTTTATCTGGAGTATGGTTTTTTATTTATCTAACGCTCGCGTATCATGCCACCTACTACGTTATTTTATGGTGATACCTCTTTGGCAGAGGTTTTTGTCTGTGGTTTTGGGGCGGCTTTTTACCGGGTGAACGAGGCTTCCCCGCTAATTTTTTTGGATAACTTTTGTTTAGTTTGTCATAGGGTTGTTAGGAGCATTTTTTGAACGGAGTTCAATTATTAAAAAGAATCACAAGGTGGGTATTGCTGTTGTCTGCATGCCTAGTGATTTTCCTTGCCTTACTGATTTCCATTGGTCGTGAAACCATTGACGATTTGGATAACTATCGTTCGCAAATTCATGCCTATGCATCCGAAGTCTTAGGCTTGGAGCTAACAAGTGGGGCATTGCATGGAGAGTGGCATCAGTTTACTCCAGAGGTGTCTGCTAGGGATCTGGCTATTTATGCCCCAGATCAAAAAACACCGGCTATTACACTGGATTATGCCAAGCTAGATCTGAACCTAGTTCAAAGCATTTTGTCCCGCCAGTTGGTTTGGCGTGAGCTTCATTTAGGTGAAATAAATCTTGCTGCAAAAGAAGATGAAAATGGTGCTTGGACCATTGCTGGATTAGCGCTCAATGGCGGTGGTGATAGCAGTGGTTTATTGGATGTACTACTTTACAGTGCATACCTCGATGTAAAATTAGTTTCATTTAAATTGGCGTTTTTCTCGGGAACAGAAGCTGTATTGGAAGCCCGCGATATACGCTTGGAAAACAGTGGTGATTTCCACCGACTTTTAGCGTCGGTTAATTTAGCCGGAGCGGAACATTCAGCAAGGTTAATCGTTGAAGGGCGTGGTGATCATCGGGATCTTGAAGGTTTTGATGCATTGGCTTACCTGAAGTTGAACCGAATAGATTTTAGTGGCTCCCTTAATGCCTTGGCCAAAGGTTGGTTCCCAGAAACAGTGGAACGTATTGGTAATATTGAAACAGATATAGAAGGCGAAATCTGGATCAAGATTGTGAAGGGGGGGGAAGCTAACCTGGTTGGTAGACTTTCTGCCGCAGAAGTTCCTCTCAATTGGTTGGAAGATGCGGAACCGTTGACCAACTTTAAAGCGGATATTACGGGTTGGCTTGATCCTGGGAAGGATTGGGGGCTGCGGCTTCAAGAACTGGATTTTGATTGGGGCGATATACAGATAGAGCCTCTGACCATTAATTTCTTACAAAAAGTTGGTGCCCAGTGGGGTACTGGGTCTCTTGCTGTCAGCCAAATGAATTTGGGTTTACTGGATGATATGTTAGTAAAAACCCGCCTGGCTCCAGATGTTGTAGCTAACGCAGCGCAGCAGCTACAGCCCACCGGTAATATTCGTAAGCTGCACATAGACTTATCACTTGAAAATGACAAACCTGATGTGCATTTACGAGCCAACTTGGATGATCTTGCCGTATCGTCATGGCGTGGTGCTCCTGCGGCTCGTCAGGTTAACGGTTATATGGAAGTGAATAACACATCGGGTTTTGTAGAGTTAGATAGCCCTGATGGTTTTGCTCTTCACTACCCCCAGGTTTTTGATGAATTTATGGAGCATAGCTCCATGAAAGGGCAAGTCAGTTGGCGTTGGGATGCAGATAGTAAAGCCGTGACCGTAACTAGCGGCCCCCTTGAAATGAATGGTGACGAAGGGAAGGGGAAAGTATTCCTATACCTCAACCTTCCTGTTGGGCAGCCAGAACTCAAACCAGAAATGTATTTGTCTGTTGGAGTCCAGAATACCCATTCCAAATATCGAAACCGTTATATACCCGATAACCTTGATCCTGCACTTCTAAGTTGGCTGGATGAGTCCATTGGTGACATGGTTATCCCCGAAGTTGGTTTTATTTGGCGAGGTCCTCTTGTCGGGGGTGAAGGTGGGCTGCGTTCTATACAATTGTATGTACACGGTGTTGATGGTGAATTGAAGTTTCAGCCGGATTGGCCGCCTTTGCAGCGCCTGGATACTGTGATTACTTTGGATACGGGCGAGTTAGATACGGAAATTCTTGCTGCAAACTTAGGTAAGGCTAGGGTCAAGCAAGCTGATGTTTTGATCCGAACTGATGTTAGGAACAACAGTCAGAATTTGCTAATTAAAGGCCTTGTGCAATCAGACCTTGGTGATGCGATTGATGTCTTGGCCCAGTCGCCATTGAAATCACGAGTGCAAGGCCTAGAAGGCTGGGAGCTGTCAGGAAGCAGTGGAATTAATCTTGATTTGACGATTCCTTTAAAGGCAAGCATAGGGCCGGGTTCTTATAAAGTAGATACAATTATTGACCAAGGGTTAATGACGTTGCCAGGGACAAAAATTTCCTTTCAGCAATTGAAGGGCATCATTAAATACAGGGATAAAAAAGGTTTATACGCCGATGAACTTAAAGGGCGGTTTTGGGGTGAGCCTGTATCGGCTAATTTGGAAACACAAAAAGATGATCTGCTGATCCGTGTTGATGGTCGCTTTGCTATGCCGGAGTTAAGTGATTTTTTAAACTTGCCATCAGAT
>JAJFKD010000113.1 GCA_021773405.1 Porticoccus sp. | reverse complement strand
GGAAGCTGAGGCCGCGCATCATCAGGTGGAGTGGCATTGGGTGAAAGGACATAGTGGTCATAGGGAAAATGAAATTGCAGACCAGTTGGCCAACAAAGGTATAGATGAGCTATAGAGCGAATCTGTAACTCGGACTGATGTTAGTAAATTTTAATATGGGCTAGAAAGAGAGAATTTAGAGGATATGGTCAGACAGGTTGTACTGGATACAGAAACTACCGGATTGGAGACAAGCCAGGATCACCGAATTATTGAGATTGGGTGTGTTGAGGTGGTCAATCGACGTTTAACCGGGCGTCACTATCACCAGTATATTAACCCCGAGCGTGAGATCGATCAGGGCGCTATGGAGGTCCATGGTATTACCAACGAGTACTTGGCAGATAAGCCGGTATTTGCCTCCGTTGCCGATGAATTTCTTGAATTCGTCAAAGGGGCTGAGTTAGTTATTCATAATGCTCCTTTTGATGTGGGATTTATTGACCATGAATTTGGAAAATTAGATGACTACACGCCAGTAGCAAACCATTGTGGGATTATCGATACCCTGGTTATGGCTCGTCAGCGTCACCCCGGACAGAAAAACAATCTTGATGCGTTGTGTAAGCGTTACGGTGTAGATAACTCTCAGCGGGATCTACACGGTGCCTTGCTTGATGCAGAAATTCTGGCAGATGTGTATCTGCTTATGACCGGTGGCCAAGTTGATTTGATTCTTGGTAGTCACGGTAGTCAACGAGATGGCCAAGTACAAAGTGATATTCGTCGCCTTTCCTCTGATCGGGAACCGTTGAAAATCCTTCGAGCCAACCAAGAAGAATTGGATTTGCACAAGGAAAAATTGAACCAGATTGATAAGGTAAGTGAAGGAGGTTGTGTTTGGTTGTCGTCTGAGGGGCAGTAATTTTTAAAGCAGCGCTGTCAAGCAAAGGCAAAGGCCGAGCAAAGACCTTCTTTCAGGTCTTCATTGTGACAACGTATACAGAAGTAACAATGAAGGCCTGAGGTCTTTCAATTTTATCTAAACGTTAGAGTATGTAAATAACAGCAAGAAGGGCTACTACTGACAATACGATGGTATAGGGCAGTGCCATAATTACCATTCTTCCGTATGACAACCGAATGAGTGGTGCGACAGCCGAAGTTAATAAGAACAAGAAAGCAGCCTGCCCATTTGGTGTGGCGACACTGGGAAGGTTGGTACCGGTATTAATTGCAATGGTCAAAAGGTCAAAGTGCTCTCTGCTGATTTTACCGGCATCAAACACAGCTTTTACTTCATTGATATAAACCGTTGCAACAAAGACGTTATCACTGATCATGGACAATACGCCATTAGCGATAAAGAACATCGAGGGCTGGATACTCTCGTCCATTGCTAGTACTGCATTAATAACCGGTGAGAATAGGTGCTGCTCATGAATAACGGCAACAATGGCGAAAAATACCACTAGAAGTGCAGTAAAGGGCAGGGCCTCTTCAAAAGCATGGCCAATTCTATGCTCCTCAGTAATACCATTAAATGCGGTGAGCAACACAATCACAGTCAGACCAATTAGGCCTACAGCCGCAAGGTGAAAAGCCAAACCTACAACTAAGAATATGACTACTAAGCCTTGTACTATTAGGGAGGCTTTGTGTTTGCTCGTAAGTTTTTTAGATTCTTCTTCGTCAAAATCGACCAAAACATTGCGGACATTTTCTGGTATCAGAGAGCCATAGCCAAACCAACCAGTTTTTTCAAGCAATAAGCAGGTAGCAAGGCCAGCAACAAGTGTTGGCATGGTGACTGGTGCCATAGCTAGGAAGAACTCTATAAAGTTCCAACCAGCTTTTTCTGCAATTAATAGGTTTTGAGGTTCGCCAACAAGAGTGGTCACACCACCTAATGCGGTACCGACAGCGCCATGCATAATCAGGCTGCGTAGAAATGCGCGAAAGCCTTCCAGATCTTCTCTATGGTATTCCTGTACAGACGCATCATTGGAGTGATCGTGGTCGTGATGACTCTCTTTTCCTGATGCCACCTTGTGGTAGACCGAGTAAAAACCAACGGCCACACTGATAAGAACGGCTGTTACTGTCAGTGCATCAAGGAAAGCAGATAAAACTGCGCCCGAGAGACAAAACATCAGGGACAACATAGTTTTCGATTTAACTTTGATTAAAAGTTTGGTGAAGGTGAATAGAAGCAGATCACGCATAAAGTAGATGCCTGCAACCATAAACATCAACAGCAATATTACTTCAAAGTTAGCGAGTGCCTCATGATAAACTGTCTCTGGTTTTGCTAAGCCAAGTAAAATTGCTTCAATGGCAAGTAAGCCACCTGGTTGTAGTGGGTAGCATTTAAGTGCCATGGCCAAGGTGAAAATAAATTCTACAATGAGCAGCCAACCCGTTATAAATGTCCCTACGGTATAGACAAGAACAACATTGGCGACCAAGAATGCCAGTATGGTGTATTTGTACCAATCAGGAGAGTTACCTAGGAAGTTTTTGGTGAAGGCCTGAAGCATTGGCTGCGGCATGAGCTTGTCCTTATTATTTTGGTCTGTTTGTTGGGCTCAAATGAGGAGAATATAGTGTTATTATCACTCTGTTGGCTTGAGGCGAACGGTATAACGGGGCAGGCATTTTTGCAAGTATTAGCCATCGACATAATGGATAATGTATAGCTATGTATTCAATCAATAAACAAGCACTGGAATTGGTGCGAGATGAACTCCAAGCGGAAATGGAAAGTTTGGTCGCGAGATTTGATCAATCTTCTCCTGTTGGAGATATGGAACCTTTATTGCAGGGCTTAACGCACATAAATGGTGTGTTTTCTCTACTTCAGGTCGTTGGAGGGAGTGTCCTAGCAACAGAAACGATAGAGTTGCTTAAAACCCCCGTTGAAGTTGACGGCTTGCCAGAAAAACATTGGGAGGCAGCTGCCAATGCAATCAAGCTACTCCCTAGTTATTTTCAATTAATACAGTCATTGGGATATGATAACCCGCTGATTTTATTGACTGAAATTAATGAGTTGCGTCAGTGCCGGGGTGAGGCGCTGAGAGATGAGTACTTCTTTCTTTCTGACCGATTGCCAGAAAAGCCTGTTGTTAGTCTGCTGATGTCTAAAGATGCAGATCAGCTTGAAGTTATCCGCCTTGCCCGACATCTGTTCCAAAAAGGTTTGATTCATGCGGTACGAGGAAATGGTCGAAAAGCCGCAGTAAAGATTATGGCTCATGGTATCCATCGTTTACGTAAAGTGATGACGGATGAATCGGAGCTATTGTATTGGTCCATGGTTTTTGAAGTGCTAGGTGCTTTGTATCGAGGTGTACTTGGTTTTGAGCAGACTCGCCTACGTTCTCTTATGGCTATTGAACGCCAATTAAAAATGCTAACTGAAAATGCTTCCCACGAAAAAAGCTATCCAGAAGCACATCAAAGGGCTATGGCTACTCACTTTTTGCTTTCCGGTTGTGGGACTGAGAGTGCAGAGAAGTTGCGTGATCGGCTAGGACTGGAGTCCCTTGGCTTTTCTGCCAAGGAAATAGCTAATCTACGCGCGCAAATGGTGGCAAATGGTGGTGCTAATTTCCATGAAACAATGCTTGTGCTTAGTGATAAATACGATGAGTTGAGCTTTAACCTTGATGAATTAGTGCTTAACCCTGAAGAAAATCAGGAATATCGAAAACAGCTACAGGATGGTTTTAAAAATACTTCTGAAATATGTCTGATGTTAGGCCTCTCACAAGTAGGGCAGAGATGTAGTCAGCATACTGAAGCGCTAAATCAGACGCCTCCTGCTGATGCCGTGTCAGACGAGTTGATTGATGAAATGGTGAATACACTACTTTATCTAGATTCTGTTGTGGTTGAATTGCGTGACCAGTCTCCTACAGAGAAAGAACTTTATGACATTAATCAAAAATCATTAAAAGGTATCGTAGAGTCTAACGTTGTTAATCATGCTGAACGCCGTGTTATTCAAGAAGCACTGATTAATCTTGCTGAGGTTATGCGTGTCTCAGGTGATTTCTGTGATGGAATGGCAGATGATGGTCTGGGTGGTGACGATAATGGCGAATCCATTATTGATAATTTCAGGGCAATAGTTGGTTCTGTCGATATTTTAGGGCTTGATCGTGCTACAGCCGTTGCCAAAAGGTGCCTTAATTATTTTGAGCAACATTTTGGCGAGAGTCAGGATGGAGTGCCAGAGGCATTGATGGATGTATTTGCAGATGCTGTGGTGAGTCTTGAATATTATCTTGATAATCGTCGATGGGATCCCAGCTTTGACGATTCTGTACTGAGTGTTGCAGAAGGATGCCTAAGTCGATTGGAGTCATAATATAGCTCGTTTGTACTACTAATTTTTGTGGCTTCAAAATCTAAAGTTGTTAAGGGTGTATGTTATAGCTGATCATTTTTACCCTTGTTCTACTTTGCCAGCCGATATGGTGAAGGCTAGACCATTGTTTGTTTCTGTCTCTGGTCAGCAATTAATTTGCCAGGCAGAAAGTCAGAAATTTATCTATGAGTCCACTCAGGACTCTATTGATCGTGAAACACTACATCTTCTTGGTATATATAATAAAAGGCCTTGTTACGCTTTATTTCATGCGCCCAATACCCCGATTCCTTCGGGGTTTGAGTGGCGAGCTTTAAGGTCTTTTCTAGGGCAAGTAGATGACTTGCACTTTGATTTGGCTGGACGGGCTTGCCAGATTATCAGTTGGGATCGGGAGCACCGGTTTTGTGGTAGTTGTGGACAAGAAACGGCCGCTTCTCAGGTTGATAATGCTCGTATTTGTCATGACTGTAATAAGCAGTTTTACCCTCGAATTTCCCCGTGTGTCATTGTAGTTATAGCCCGAGAAGACCATTGCCTGTTGGCTAGAAATGCTTCTTGGGAACGTCGATATTTTAGTGCTTTAGCTGGTTTTGTTGAGCCAGGCGAGACAGTTGAGCATGCATTGCACAGGGAGGTTAAGGAAGAGGTTGGTATTGAGGTCGAAAATCTAAAGTACTTTGGTAGTCAGCCTTGGCCTTTTCCTGGTCAACTGATGTTAGGTTTTCATGCTGAATATAAAGCTGGTGAGATTGAAGTGGATCAGCGGGAAATTGCAGAGGCCGATTGGTGGCATTATCAAAACTTACCACCATGTCCAAATCCCTATACACTTTCTGGTCGACTGATTGAACATTTTGTTAATCAGTGCATAGAGTTAGGGCGGTAAGACTATGCTGGCTACTTTACCTGTGTTGTTACCATTGGTTTTAGGTGTATTGTTATTTCTAATGTCTCTTTTGATGTTGATAAGAAGGGGTGTTCTCGGTGTTCTGGTTCGGGCAATCTTGCCACTGGTACTTTTAATATTTTCCATTGCGTTGATCTTCGGTGGCTTCGATATTATGAGTTATCGTCAGTTGCTGAAAGAATCAGCTGTGGCCACAGTGCATTTTGAAAAAATGTCTCCCCAATCCTATACCGCTACACTCATTACCGATGATTATCAGAAGAGTTATTTCCAGCTTAAAGGTGATCAGTGGCAAGTCGACGCTCGAATTATCCGTTGGCACCCCAATTTGACTCGTATGGGGTTTGAAACGATTTATCGAATGGATCGTATCAGTGGGAGATATAATTCCCTCCAGCAAGAATTACATGCGGAACGAACAGTCTACCCTATTAGCGTAAATAGCTATGGCATTGATATGTGGCGTTATTTAAGGGATCTAAAGTGGCTTGATCAATGGATTGATGCTACCTATGGTTCAGCAACCTATGTCCCTATGCGTAATGGTGCTATTTATGAGATCAGAATGGGCTATTCAGGTTTGTCTGTGCACCCTACCAATGCAGCAAGCAGAGAAGCGATTACGGCTTGGCAGTGATACACTCGCCAGCCAGTTTGTGCAGTTAATGATGATATTAATAGTAAGAGGGAGTTAGAGATTGGAATTCATTACTGAATACGGTTTATTTTTGGCTAAAACAGCCACCTTTGTTATTGCGGTTATGATTATAGTCGGTGTTTTGGCAGGGTTGGGTGGTCGAGTGCGTAAGCATACTCGCGGTGAGTTAGAAATTACCCACCTCAATGAAATTATTGATGATATGGTTAATGCTTTGCATGGTGAGATGTTGACCCCCTCGGAACAAAAACAACTTAAAAAGCAAAAAAAGAAAGAAGCTAAAGCCAGTAAAAAAGCACCGTCAGAAAAAAAGCGAGTCTTTCTGCTTGATTTTAAGGGTGATATGAAAGCTTCTGCGGCCACTAATTTACGTGAAGAAATTACAGCAGTGTTAAGCCAGGCCAATGACAAAGATGAGATTGTTGTGCGCCTGGAAAGCGCAGGCGGCATGGTTCACAGCTATGGGTTGGCATCCAGCCAGCTAGATCGCATTAAGAAAAAAGGCATCCCCCTAACTGTATGTGTTGATAAGGTCGCAGCAAGTGGTGGCTACATGATGGCATGTGTCGCCGATAAGATTCTTGCTGCTCCATTTTCTATTCTGGGTTCTATTGGTGTTGTGGCCCAGTTGCCAAATTTTAACCGTCTGCTTAAAAAGCATGATGTTGATGTTGAATTACACACTGCGGGTGAACATAAACGTACTCTGACTATGTTTGGTGAGAATACAGATGAAGGCCGTGAAAAGTTTGTAGAAGATCTAGAAGACACCCATGAGCTTTTTAAAGATTTTGTATCCCAGCATCGAGACAGTGTAGATATTAATGCCATTGCAACAGGCGATATTTGGTTGGGCACAAGGGCAAAAGAGTTGTCCCTTGTGGATGAGCTAATGACAAGCGATGAATATATTGTCGAGCTCTCTGCTGATGCAAATATTTACGAAGTTAAATATGCACATCACAAAACGTTGCCTGAAAAAGTTGGTTTAGCCGCTGAAAGTAGTGCGGATAGGTTGCTATTGCGTTGGTGGAATAGGTTGTCAGCAAAGAGGTTTTCTTGATTAATATTTCGCCGAAAACCAGTTGATAGTATTAGAAGAAGTGAATAAAGAAAAAGGCCGAATAACATTACTGTTTATTCGGCCTTTTTTCTTTAAGTGATCAAACTATTAGTTTCGCCTCAATTTCTCATTCACCGCAATTGGATTGGGGAAGTTGAAGACAACAATGTAGCTTGATACCAGGAAGGTAAGAATGGCTGCTGCCTGGATTAAATGCGAAGCTTGAACACTGATAAGGGAGGCATTGAAAGCGACGTAGGCAATAAGCAGTGAAAATTCACTGATTTGTCCTAAGCGAAAACCTATATCCCAAGCCAAAATCTTTTTTTCACTTTGACGTCCCAATAAGAACCTGAATATTGCAGGCTTTAGTGCCAGCATAGCTGTACCAAGTACGACGGAAGCTAATGCAATTTCTGGCAGTAATCCCAGATTGAACCCTGCACCTAAAGAGAAGAAAAACATAATCAGGAAAAAGTCCCGAAGGGGTTTGAGTGTTAGTGCAATATGTTGAGCAATAGGGCTTGAAGCAATGGTAATGCCGGCTAGAAAAGCACCGATTTCACGAGACAGTCCTAGTACTTCAGCTAGTTCAGATAACCCCATACACCAACCAATGGCTAGGAGAAAAATGTACTCGCCCATTTGATCGAATTTGGCGATAAGTTTGAGTAAAACCCACTTCACAAAGGCCCAGGCAAACAAAATGAGTAGTGGTAAAGCAAGTAATGTCACACCAATTTGCATGACATCAATTTGACCACCTTCACCACTAAGTAATACCAGTAAGACAAAAATAGCGATGAAATCCTGCATTAATAGTAGGCCAATCATCATTTCGCCAATATGGCGGTGGTGAAGAATGGTTGTCGGTAATAATTTAATACTAATGATGGTGCTAGAAAACATCATTGCCGCACCGATGATCAGGCATTCGATAACGGTATACCCAAATAAATAGGCAACTAAATAGCCTATGGCAGCAAATGAAACAGAACTAATCAGGGTAACAACGGTAACTTTCCTGAGAGCCGTTATTAAGGATTGAGGTTGTAGGTCCAGACCCAATAGAAAAAGTAGGAAAATAATACCTATTTCCGAAATTTCAGAAAGTAGGTGTACGTCCTGAACCCAGCCAAGCCCATAAGGCCCGATCAATGCTCCAAGTGCGATATAGACAACAAGGAGGGGCTGACGACCATAAATTGCCAGTGAGGCAACAATGGCGGAACCGGTAAAAATTAGAAAGAACGATTGGAAAACTGCTTCGTTCATATAAATCCCCTTATACCTTATTGTGAGGGATGGGACTTAAGGCAGCAAGTTTCCTGTTGCAATAACCTGTTTTGATAAGAGGCAACAGGAAGGATCTTTATTATTAATGGGGCTACCGGTGCTGATTAACCTCTACGAAATATGGCTTCTGGTTGGTCGTAGGCACTTTGGTAGGTTATGTCAAAATCATTGAGAGATTGGCAAGCTGCTTCTAGGTCGGTGCCATCCTTAAGATCGAAAGAGTTAAAGCCACAACGTTTTAGGTAAAACAGTTGATCTGGTATGGCATTTCCAATGGCGCGTAATTGACCGGTAAAGCCATAACGCTCTTTCAGAAGGCGGCCAATAGAAAAGCCTCGGCCATCCATAAATGATGGAAAATTGACAGCAATAAGGGGAAACATATTGGCTTCAAGGCCAATAGCTTCTACTTCTTCT
>JAJFKD010000112.1 GCA_021773405.1 Porticoccus sp. | reverse complement strand
TATTGGTTTTTGCACTATTGATTGCAGGGCCATGGATGTTGCGACTTATTACAGAGTTTACTCTGCGCTTATTTTCAGAAATTCCCGGGTTATTAGGCTAGGTATCGTATGTTTTCTGCCGAGCAAATGATGGTGTGGAGCCAAGGTTATTATTGGCCTTTTTTGCGTTTTTCGGCGCTTTTTTTGGCATCCCCTATTTTTAGTGCATCCTCGTTTCCTGTTCGTGGCCGAGTGTTACTGGCTGTATTGGTTACAGCATTAGTTATGCCGTCTTTACCTGAGATGCCTGTTGTTTCTCCCCTTAGTGCAACTGGTTTGTTGTTTGCCGGACAGCAAGTTGTTATTGGCCTTGCCATGGGTTTTATTTTGCAAATGGTTTTTGGTGCTGTTGTGATTGCTGGGCAATCATTGGCAATGACTATGGGACTGGGTTTTGCAATGGCAGTTGACCCTCAAAATGGTGTGCAAGTACCAGTACTTAGTCAGTTGTACGTTATTTTTGCGACGTTAATTTTTTTATCTATCGATGGCCACTTAATACTTATTCAATTTCTTGCTGATAGCTTTATTTTGCTACCGGTTAGTTTGACGGGCTGGAGCAATGATTTTGGCATTAATGTTGTTTTGTTGGGCAGCCAAATGTTTTTGGGGGCTCTTTTATTAGTGTTACCAGCGCTTACTGCTATTTTGTTGATTAATGTAGCATTTGGTGTAATTACTCGTGCCGCACCTCAACTAAATATTTTTGCAGTGGGTTTTCCTGTCACAATTTTGGCTGGTTTTGTGTTTATTACACTGTCCATGCCTTCTGTCTTTGAACGACTTGTAAATATGTTTGATACAGGTCTTTCTCAGGCCCTAATAGTGCTTAAGTAGGGGGACTGATGGCAGAGAATCAGAGCTCAAACGAACGCACAGAACAGCCGACGGAACGGCGAAAACAGGAGTCGAAGAAAAAGGGGCAGGTACCCCGATCCCGAGAGTTAAATACTATGTTGTCCCTACTTTCTGGGGCAGTAGGGTTGCTTGTTCTGGGTGGTACTATTTCTACAGAGTTAACGTCGCTTATTGAAACAAGCTTTAGTTTTGATCGGGCCGTTGCTTTTGATAAAGACATGATTGCTGTGCATTTTATGGGTACGGTCATTTCTGCATTAATGATTTTGATGCCCTTTTTCTTAGTGATGGTTGTAGGTTCATTTATAGGTCCTTTGATGATGGGGGGCTGGTCATTTAGTGCCTCTGCAATGGCATTTAAATTAGAAAAACTGAGCCCAATAAAAGGCATTAAGAGGGTGTTCTCTGCAAAAGGCCTTTTGGAGCTATTTAAGGCTCTGTTCAAGTTTATTTTATTGTCCACAGCAGCGATCATTTTGTTCAATTTGTATCTCGATAAAATACTTCATTTGGGTGTAGAAGCCCCCGAAGAAGCATTTGGTGATGCTACGAGCTTGTTGGCATGGAGCTTACTTGCATTGAGTTTTACCATGATATTTATTGTGGTTTTTGATGTGCCATTTGAGCTGTGGAATCACACTCGACAGTTAAAAATGACAAAGCAAGAAGTTAAGGATGAGCTTAAGGAAAGTGAGGGGCGTCCTGAGGTTAAAAGTCGAATTAGGACAATGCAGAGAGAAGCTTCTCAGCGTCGGATGATGGACGCTGTTCCTACGGCTGATGTTGTGATTACCAATCCCACACACTTTTCCATTGCATTGAAATACGATGATACGCCAGGCGCTGCGCCTCTTGTGGTAGCAAAAGGGAAGGATTTAATCGCATTTAAAATACGTAGCGTGGCTATAGAAAATGATGTGGTGATTTTTGAAGCACCACCATTGGCCCGGGCTCTTTATGCTACTACAGAAATTGGTGATGAAATCCCCCATAACCTTTATTTAGCAGTGGCTAAGGTGTTGGCATATATTTATCAGTTACGAATGTCTATGGCAGGTGATTATGTTGCTCCACCTAAAGACCTAGTGATTCCAGATGAATATAAGGATTACGTCGATGATCCCGAAACAGGCAACTCAGAAACAAGAGATCCGGGAATAAATGACGATGAATAATACTACTGATAATGCCGCCGAAATGAAGGGCATTAGTTTTTCTACTTTGGCTGGCTTGGGCACACCAATATTATTATTTATGATGTTGGTGATGATGGTTTTACCATTACCTCCCTTTATTCTGGATTTACTTTTTACCTTTAATATTGCATTGGCCATGATTGTATTATTGGCAGCAGTATATTCTTCTAGACCCCTTGATTTTGCTGTATTTCCCACAGTGTTGTTAATTGCTACGCTGCTCAGACTGGCTTTGAATGTGGCTTCAACAAGGGTGGTCTTACTGGAAGGTCATGGTGGAACAGATGCCGCAGGTCGTGTTATTCAGGCATTTGGTGAATTTGTTGTTGGTGGTAGTTATACCGTTGGTCTAGTTGTATTTGCCATTTTGGTGATCATTAACTTTGTTGTTGTGACCAAAGGTGCAGGAAGAATTTCTGAAGTAACAGCCCGATTCACCTTGGATGCTATGCCAGGCAAGCAAATGGCCATTGATGCCGATCTAAATGCGGGATTAATCAGCCAAGATGAAGCGCTACAACGGCGTGATGATGTATCCCGAGAGGCAGACTTTTATGGTGCAATGGATGGTGCCAGTAAATTTGTTCGTGGTGATGCGGTTGCGGGCATTCTTATTCTCTTTATTAATATCATTGGTGGGTTCTCTGTTGGTGTTTTACAGCATGATTTGAGTGCTGCAGAGGCGGGGCATAACTATGTGCTTTTAACCATTGGTGATGGTCTTGTAGCACAAATACCTTCGCTGCTGCTGTCCACGGCTGCTGCCATTATCGTGACGCGGGTATCCGGCTCCCAGGATATGGGTAATGAGGTAGTTACTCAGCTATTCAGTAACCCTAAAGTGCTGTTTGTTACTGGCGCCTTGATTGGCATTATGGGGTTGGTCCCTGGGATGCCAAATGTAGTGTTTCTTGCATTGGCTGCGATGTTAGGCGCTTTGGGGTATGTACAACTTCAGCAACAAAAGGTTGAGGTGATTCCAGTTGATCCTGAACCCGTTGAAAAACCGGCAGAGGTCCGTGATTTAAGTTGGGATGATGTCTTAGCTGTTGATGAAATCGGTTTGGAAGTGGGTTATCGATTGATCTCTCTGGTGGACAAAAATCAAGGTGGTGAATTACTGGCACGTATTAAAGGGGTTAGGAAAAAGCTTTCACAGGAGCTTGGCTTTCTAATCCATTCTGTACATATCCGAGATAATTTAGACCTATCACCCAATGAATACCGCATCAGTTTCCACGATGTCATTGTTGGGCAGGGTGAAGTTTATCCAGGGAAAGATTTAGCGATTAATCCAGGTCAGGTTTATGGAGAACTGGAGGGTGTGGCAACCAAAGACCCCACATTTGGATTGGATGCTGTATGGATAGATTCATCCCAGCGTGATGATGCCCAGGCAATGGGCTTTACGGTTGTCGATTGCGGTACAGTGATTGCTACTCACTTGAGTCAATTATTGAAAAATCAGGCCCATGAATTGATTGGCCAAGATGGTGTTCAGCAGTTGCTCGACAAACTTGCTCAAACATCGCCTAAATTGGTCGAAAACCTCGTACCTAAATTACTTGGTTTGGGAGAGGTGACGAAAGTAATGCAAAACCTCTTGGAAGAGGGCGTCCCCATTAGGGATATTAGAACAATAGCCGAAGCTTTGGCGGAACAGGGTGGTAAGAGTCAGGATACTGACACTTTGACGAGCCAAGTACGTATTGCTTTGGGACGGACAATCTTCCAGACAGTCAATGGTGTAGGGGAAGAGATGTCTGTGATGGTTCTTGACTCTCAGCTGGAACAAATATTGCAAGGTGCTATGCAAGGAACTGCTGGAGGGTTAGAGCCTTCACTGATGGAGAGTGTGATTACTCAAGTTATCCAGGCCTCGGGACGAATCGAGGCCGAAGGTAAAAGTCCGGTATTACTGGTAGCCAGTAATATACGGCTGTTTTTGTCCCGTTTACTACGGGGTCGAATGGGTAATTTTTATATTCTTGGTTATGAAGAAATTCCCGCCAGTAAAAACATTAAAGTAGTGGCAACCATTGGCAGTGGCCAACAACAGCTTTAGTACCACATGATTAGGTGTAATGCCGAAGTAGGGTTAGGGGAAAACGATGAAAATTAAACGCTTTCTGGATAAGGATAGTCGCAGTGCCATGGCTCGTGTGAGGGCTGAAATGGGCGGAGATGCTGTGATTTTATCAAGTAAAAATGTCAATGGTCAGGTAGAGCTAGTGGCCGCCATGGATTTTGATGAAAAAGCGCTTGATGACCGTTTGCAAGAAAGTTATGGCACAGTTGCTTCTGATGTTGCTACTTCTAGCCTTAATAGGGCAAGCCAGGTCGCCCATTCATTTGATTCACAATCAATTGACCCAAAGGTGACGAGGGGAGCAGAACAAAGCCCAACCCTGACAGATTTACAAAGAGAGCTGGGTAACCTTAGAGGAATGCTTGAAAGTGAGCTGGCACAGCTCTCATGGAAAGATATGGCTGATCGCCCGTCGGTAAGAGCTGCTCTTTATAACCGCTTGGCTAAATTAGGATTATCTCGTGCCATTTGTGGTGCAATTACTGATAAATTACCAGCCAAAGGGGATTTGGAGTCCCATTGGAAAAAAGCTTTGGGTATGTTGGCTCGCCGTCTTAATGTCATGGGCGATAGAATGCTGAATGATGGTGGCATCGTTGCATTAGTTGGATCAACGGGTGTGGGAAAAACCACTACAATTGCCAAGTTGGCTGCGCGTTTTGTTATGCGTCACGGCACTAAGCAAGTGGCTTTGATCACTACAGATTGTTATCGCATCGGTGGTCAAGAGCAACTGGAAACCTTTGCTAATTATCTCGGTATCCCCATGATTGTGGCTACTGATGGCCCAGAACTCAAAGCAGCCTTGGATCAGTTGTCATCTCGAAAAATGGTCTTAATTGATACTGCAGGTATGAGTCAGCGGGATGTACGGCTTTATGAACAGTTCTCAACATTAAAATCTGTTGGGTATGACATTGATGCCTATGTGGTATTGTCAGCAACTGCTCAGCAGGGCTCACTGAATGAAGTGGTGCAGGTCTTTGGTAAGCAGGCGTTGACTGGTGCCATGATCACAAAAGTTGACGAGTCATCAAGCTTAGGTGCTGTGCTGGATGTCGTGGTAAAAAATGATTTGGAATTAGGCTATGTCAGTACGGGACAAAAAGTACCGGAAGATATTATGCCTGCCCGTGTTGAATATTTAATAACAAAAGCTGTGGAGCTGATGGAAATGGAAGCTCAGTTCGCAGAGAATAAACAAAATAATAATAGGGCTACACGACCTGTGGCTGTATAGGTTTTAGATGATGAATCAAGCACAGGGGCTGGAACAAATGTCAGCCCCTTCTTCCATTAATGTGGTTGCTGTAACAAGTGGAAAAGGAGGCGTTGGTAAAACTAATGTCTCTGTTAATTTAGCTGTGAGCCTTGCTGCTCTAGGGAAGTCAGTTGTTTTATTTGATGCGGACCTGGGGTTGGCCAATGTTGATATTGCTTTGGGTTTAAAGCCAAAGTATGACATTAGGCATGTAATATCAGGAGAGCGCACATTAGAAGAAATTCTGATGGAAGGGCCCAATGGTATACGTGTGGTTCCCGCTTCATCAGGCGTATCAAGTATGACCAGTCTGACCTCCCAGCAACAGGCGGGGCTAATACGGGCATTTAATGAACTCACTTTTCCTGTAGATGCACTGATTGTTGATACTGGGGCGGGTATTGATCTGAGCGTTTTAACATTTACCAGTGCATGTCAGGAAATTGTTGTTGTCATTTGTGATGAGCCAACATCTATTACTGATGCCTATGCGTTGATTAAGGTGTTGAATCGAGAATGTGGGGTAAAACGATTTCAATTGCTGGCAAATATGGTGGACGATGATCGTCAGGGCCGTCAGCTCTATGACAAAGTGAGTCGGGTTGCAGATCGTTTTCTCGACGTTCATTTGGGGTATCTGGGTGCTATTCCTCGTGATGATTACTTGCGGAAGGCAGTTCAGCAACAAAATGCTGTGGTACAGGCATACCCTAGGAGCCAGTCAGCCCAGGCATTAACAAAATTGGCAAAAGCGATTGATAAAAACAGTACTCCAGACCAAACCCCAGGGGGGTTGGGGTTTTTTGTTGAACGTTTAATTCACTACGGGACTCTTGGCATTGAGGTATAACTTGGTAATTAAGATTTGATACTAGGTATTGATGTCTGATTTAGGGAATAAAAGTTTGATGATAGAAGTAGAGTTCTATTCATGAACGAAGCATCTGTGTATGCAGAGACTCAACGGGAATGTTTAGATAACCTGGTTGAAGACTACTTGCCCCTGGTAAAAAAGATCGGGCTGCACCTTGTGGCAAAACTCCCAGAAAATGTGGAACTGGATGATCTGCTACAAGTTGGAATGATTGGTCTGATTCAAGCGAGAGAAAGCTACGATGCTTCTCAAGGCGCTAGTTTTTCCACTTATGCTGGGATACGAATAAAAGGCGCTATGTTAGATGAAGTGCGTCGAAATGATTGGATTCCACGCTCAGTACAACAAAAAATCAAACAAGTTGGTGATGCAATAAAGCAGGTGGAAGCGAGGTTAGCTAGACCTGCCAGTGCTGCGGAAATAGCAGAAGAGCTCAATATCACATTGGCAGAATACCAAGTTATAGCCAGTGAATTAGCCTGTTGTCGTATGACCTCTTTGGATGATTTTGAAACCGAGAGCGAAGGGGAGGGAGATGATCCCTTTGGGCTGCTTGAGGATGAAGGATTTAAGCAAGCATTGGCTTCTGCCATTCAGGTATTACCACAAAAAGAACAATTAATGATGTCTCTTTATTACAGTGATGAATTAAATCTGAAGGAAATAGGGGAGATCTTAGGTGTTTCCGAATCCCGTGTATCCCAGATTCATGGCCAGGCATTGGCTCGAGTTCGTGCTCATATGAGCACGTGGGTCAGTTGAGGGATATAGTCAATGGCAGGTAACCGACCCTCAGTAGATTTTCTAACCATTACGGGTGTAGTACTTTCTCTCGTAGCGGTTATAGGCGGCAACTTACTAGAAGGTGGTCATACTGACTCCCTTCTACAGCTGACAGCGTTTTTGATCGTTTTTGGAGGTACTTTGGGCGCCATACTTGTTCAGACGCCTTTAAATGTATTTTTACATGCGATGAAGCGGTTTCGGTGGATTTTTATTCCACCAAAAATAGAGCGTAAGCAAACTTTAAAAAAGATTTTGGATTGGAGCAAAATTGCTCGTAAAGATGGATTGCTTGGCCTGCAAAAATTAGCGGATAGAGAAAAAGATAAATTTGCTAAAAAAGGCTTGCTACTACTGGTTGATGGCAATGAGCCTGAAGATATCAGAAAAATTCTAGATGTAGAGATCGATAGCTGTGCTGCAAATGAAATGAATGCCGCTAAGGTCTACGAGGCAATGGGTGGTTATTCTCCTACTATCGGCATTATTGGTGCTGTTTTGGGTCTTATCCATGTTATGAACAACCTGGCAGATCCGGCAACCTTGGGGCCAGGGATTGCTGTGGCTTTTGTTGCTACGATCTATGGTGTTGGTTTTGCCAATTTTTTCTTTTTACCGATTTCAAACAAGCTCAAAACCTTATCCCGAGATGTAACGCAATATCAGGAAATGCTCATAGATGGTGTTGCCTCTATTGCTGAAGGTGAAAACCCCAGGGCGATACAAAGTAAATTAGAAGGCTACTTAACCTGAGATGTCACGAAGAAATCGCTATGAGGAACACGAAAACCACGAGCGCTGGTTAGTTTCTTATGCTGATTTTATTACTCTGTTATTTGCCTTCTTTGTTGTGATGTACTCCATTTCTTCTGTTAATGAAGGGCAATATAGAGTGCTGTCAGACTCTATAGTCTCAGCTTTTCATAACACTAAATCATCCCTAGAGCCAATACAGGTCGGCGAGTTGGTGCGCTCGCCTCTACTAATGCCTGAGCAGATAACAGATGTGTCTGAAATGCCTGATGATGTTATCACCCCCTTAATGATTAAGTTTCAGCAGCCAGGAAATGAGGTGGATGAAGCTGTTGATAGTGAAATAGAGAGTGAAACAGAGAGAGAAGTTGTTGAACAAGAGAAGCCGGAAGATGAGAGTTTTACGGAAAAATCTTTAAATGCAGCAGAAGATGAAATTAATGCTTTGGGTGATAATGTTGCAGAAAGAATGGATGACCTTATTGATGAAGATATCATCAATATAAAACGAAATAAGTTTTGGCTTGAAGTGGAAATTAAATCGAGCCTGCTGTTTCCCAGTGGTAGTAGTGCTTTGATTCCAGATGCAATCCCAGTGCTTCAGCAGTTGGCGGAAACATTTGTAGGATTGCCTAACCGTATCAATGTGGAAGGTTTTACAGATAATAAACCGATTAAAACATTTGTCTTTCCCTCTAACTGGGAACTGTCTGCGGCAAGAGCCGCTGCCGTTGTCCGACTTTTTGAGCAAAGTGGTATAGAGCCTTGGCGCATGGCTTCCATCGGGTATGGTGAATATCAGCCTATTTCAGATAATGATAGTGATGAAGGCCGTGCTAAAAATCGACGTGTTGTTCTTGTTGTGATGGCATCATTAAAAGGTCGGCAGGATGAGCGTATTTATGAATTTGAGGTGCTTAAAGACAAAGCTGCCAATGTGGATAGGCCATAGAAGGTTTATTTCTATATAGGTAAGCTTTTAGTCTCTAGTCTCGTATAAAGTTTTTTAACGTATTGAAAGATAAAAGGATAAAAAATATTAATATAATTTAGGTGAGCGCTATGGTGGACTCCATTGGATTAAACAAAATTCATTCTATTCCTAAAACACGATCTACTGCCTATAAAAAGACAGAAAAATCTAAACAGGACCAAGAGCAAAATAAGAAGGGTACTAAGGATAAGAGGGAAGAAAAAAAACGTATAGGTCTCAATGTTGATGAGCTGTGCTAAATCAGCTGATCTATCGAGATATTATTATTGAGCTAAGACTTTTCCTTAAGCCTGCTGACGTTTATTTTCACCAATTTGAGCACATTGTTTTTGCACGATATGCTGTATTAGTTGTTCTTGTGCCGAATTATTTTCTTTAAAGCTAACTCTGATGGCGTAGGGTTTGTCCGTATTGGTCAATTGCTTTTCACAGGATATAACTTCCCCTTCCAGATCTATCATGACATTGGATGGCTTGAGAACTAGTGAAAGTCCAAGTTGGTCTCCGGTCTGCAGTTGTTCTGTACAGTCAAATGAAATTCCACAGCCGCTAATATTAACCATCATTTCGTCATAGGGTTCTATGCTTTGTTCTTCATTCTGAAGGCTATGTGCAGCAATTATTGATAGCTTTCTATTGAGTAAGCCTAATGCTTTAGCCATCATGGGGTGTTCGTGCCAGAGCGTGTTGGTGATTTGATTAAATTCGTGGTCTATTTCAGAAAGCAAACTGGTGAGAGATAGTCCCAAGTTTTCTGATGGAGAGGCTGTATTTTGGTTATCTTCACCAAGCAGGTTGTAGGTTAAACCTACGATATCATTTATACGGTAATAACTTCTTCTCTCTAACTTAGGTTCCATAATATTCACAACATTTTCCGGGTTGTTTATTCTTCTTCGAGGCTGCTTATAATCTCTGCACTTTCCCCGAGGCTTTCCCCGAGGCTTTCTCCGAGGTCTTCGCTGAGCCCATCACTGGTGGCATTGCTTTCTAGATTGCTCGATAGGTCATCACCATTGATATCCATAGTTTCCAGTGCATCAGGGTTTGACCTTTGTATATCTTTAATGCTGGTGGCAGTTGCCTCGTCTAAGCCTTGACGGATAACGATTTCAACTCGACGATTTTGAGCTCTATTTTGTGGGCTATCATTAGGCTTATGGGGCTTTGTGTCAGCATGTCCAACAACCATAAAGCGATTGCTGTCGAGAAACTCGTGTTTAATTAATTCATGGGTTACCGAAAGGGCTCTTGATGAAGACAAATCCCAGTTGGATCTAAAGCGGGCGCTTTTGATTGGAATATTGTCAGAATGCCCTTCAACTGCGATTTTTCCAGTAATATCTTTCAGTGCATCTCGGAGTGTTGCCATGACAGGGGTGAAATCTGGGTGGAGGTTAGAGGAACCAGAGGGGAATGACCCTTTTTCTCTAATACGGATAGTGATCGCTCGGCCTTTAGACTCAATATCAATTTTGCCGTTATTAATTTCTTCTTTAAGAATCTTTTTCAGTTTGTCGGCATCTTCTTTTGTTTCTGCTATCAATGCTTTGAGTTTTTCTTCAAGAAGCTTTTTGGTTTCTTCTTTATTCAAATCTTTGGCATCAATCTTTTTGGTTTCTGTATCAGGTGCATCGGGGTTGCCAACTTTAAGAGATTGTTTGGTAATGTCTGCGGTGACTTGATTGATTGTTTTGATCTGAGTTGGTTTTGGATCTCCTGGGCTAAATTCTTTCGCAATAATACTTGTACCCTTAGGAATGTCCTTTACCTTGATTTTATTTTGGACACCAAATGCATCCTTCATGGAGCCTGCGATTTGTTTGTATTTAAGGACATCCATTTCGGAAAAAGACAGAAGAAGAACGAAGAAACACATTAGCAGGGACATTAAGTCCGCAAAGGTAGCCATCCACATTGGCGCACCTGGTTTTGCATCATCGTCATCTTCAAATTCGATCATTTAGGCAGCCTCTACTTCCGCATCATCGCTCGAAGTGTTGCGTTTGGCTGGTTCTAGATAAGCTTTTAGCATGGACTCGATAATTCTTGGATTTTGCCCTTCTTGAATAGCGAGTACGCCATCAATACACATGGCTTTTACAATACTTTCATCCCTTTTTCTGAGTTCAAGTTTGTCTGCGATGGGTAGCGCAACCATATTGGCGAGCATTGCCCCATAAAGGGTGGTTAAAAGTGCTACAGCCATTGCGGGTCCAATAGACTTAGGGTCGTCCATCGCTGAAAGCATTTGAACCAAGCCGATCAGCGTACCGATCATTCCCATAGCAGGAGCTACGTCACCTGTAGCAGAAAAGACCTTAGCCCCCCATTTGTGGCGATCAACGGTTTGTTGAAGGTCTTTTGACATAACAGTGTTGATGACATCGCGGTCATTGCCATCAATTAGCATCTGTATGCCCTGATTTAGGAAGGGATTATTAATCTCTTGCTCTTCTAGAGCTAGCATACCTTCCTTTCGGGCGATATTAGCTAATTCAACAATTTGGGTGATGAGTTCATCTGGAGATTCTAGCTTAAAAATAAAGGCGCGGACTGCAACCTTAAATGCACCAAAAAATTGTTTGAGTGAAAATTTGATCATTACGACCATAAATGTACCAACGAGTACAATGAGTATCGATGGGACGTTGATAAAGACCAATGCAGAGCCGCCGGTCATGATGGCAGCCAGGACAATACCTATAGCACCAACCATGCCTAGTAAAGTCGCTAAATCCATATTGATTCCTTTTTAATCAGTCAGGCCAAGAATAGGTGAACTATGCACCACATAGGTTTATGAGGTGCATTTTGTAGTGCTAGAGCATCGCTGTAAAGATCCTATCTGTGAACAAATGCAGATGCATCGCATTCTTTATGGATTATTCGTCTTTCCATGCCCACAAACCATTCAAGTTGGTTTTTTCCATAATTTGACGAGCAGTTGATTCCGCAGCCTCCCGATCTTTAAACCCTGGTAACTGGACACGGTAGGCCGGCTTGTTATCAAAAGAGGTTGTATTGATTTGAACTGAATGGCCCAGTGTTAATAATTCTTTTTGTAGGCGTTGGGCCGCATCTTTAGATGCAAAGGTGCCGATATTGACATACCAGTGGGTTACTGGTTTTTTGGATATTGGCTTAGATACTTCTTTCTTTGGTGCTGGTTTGCTTTTTTCTGTAGTTAAAAGCTTGATGGCATCAATTTTTTGGTTCAGCTGTTCTATGTCGTTACTCAGATCTTTGGAGCTGGTGGCGATTAAACGCTGTTGCTCATGGAGAGTTAATTCTATTTGTTCTACTTTTGTTTGTAATGCCGCCAAGTTCTGATTGATGGATTCAATTGTTTTCACATCAGATGAATTCAAAGGCATTGTTTTGGATGATGTAATTGTGGCCGATTGGCTGTTATGGTTTGAAAGCCACAAACCAGCCAACAAGAGAAATAGAAGGTTGATCACAATAAGTCCAGAGGCTAACCAAGGGAAGGCGTGGAGCTTGGCAAACCATGTTGCTAATAAAGAGGATGGTGTTTTGTTATATCGATTATGCTGCCTTTGATAATTATTAGATGAATCTGCACTTGGATTTATCGTAGTGTCGAGATTGGCAGCTTCATGGTGGGGGTGCGTTGACGGTTCTTGAGTACTGGTTTGTTGTATTTCAGTAGGTTGAATCAGGTTTTGATCCAGTGCCAAGTTTAAATCTTTATTGGTCATAATTTATCTCTAGAGATACTATTCTCTTAACTAGCCTCTTAACTTAGGCCTATTCATCATGTGCAGGACGTAATGTGTAAATACAATAGTTATATAATTATGCACAAAGCATGCCGGTAGCTTTATAGATGGAAGAACTGCAGCTTGCATTAACAGCAGCCAGGGTTGAGCAGAAAAATTTCGGGCTCTGGCTAAAATCGTGGCAGGTGGGGCAGGTGCTCCAGGCTTTGGTGACAGACAAGTTTCCATCAGGTCAGCTAGTGTTGAGAGTGGCTGGGCAACAAATCACCGCTACCGCTGATATTCCGGTACAAAAAGGCGCTGTTTTAACATTGGAAGTTAATCGCCTTACTCCTACGCCAACCTTAAAAATAATTGATGCACCGGTAACTGGTGGGGCCCAACTTGGACGTCTCAACGGCGAGTTACAGCTTCTTTTACCTCAGTTGTTACCACAGCAGGGTCGGGTTTTGGATCCACTGCTTACTTTATTTACTACACAGCAAGGTGCCAATATATTGGCGTTGCTGGGGTTGAAAAATGCTGACATTGAACGGTTGCTTAAACAGGTACACCGAGCGGAACACTTGGTTGATCCTAAATTACTTAAAATGGCTGTGGAAAAGTCTGGGCTATTTTTAGAGGCTCAGTTACAACAATTGGTTTTATCGGGAGGTATGTTGCCACCCGGTGACCTCAAAGCTGAACTGCTTAGATTACTCCATAGAGTAAATAGAAAACTCAAAGAGCAAAATCGAGTAGGGGAAGATGAGGCGGTATTGTTAGCGCTGGAAGAATTACAGAAGGATTTAGAAGGGGCTATTGCAAAAATCAGTCTTAATCAGCTAGCTGTTTGTCTACCTGATGAGTCAAATCAGCAAAAGTGGTCGTTCGATATCCCTGTTCGTTTTAAAGAATTTGTTGCTACATTATCACTTTCAATTTATCGAGATAGTGAATCTCAAAATAAGCTGCCAGAACAACAAGATTGGAAGGCAACACTAAGTGTTACTTTGCCCAAACTTGGGTTGGTGGAAGCAGAGCTCTTTTTGCGGGGGAATAAAGTATCAGTGGTTATTTTTTCTGAGCATGCTCAAACAGTGAAGCTGATTAATGCTCAGATGGATCAGTTGCGAACAGGTTTGGAAAGCAGGGGAATGGATGTTTCTGTTCTATTGGGGCGAGAGGGTGAGCTAAAACCGAAATCTACTGAGAATAGCAGGGCGAATAATTGTGTGGATGAGCGAATATGAGTAATACCAAGCCACCTCAGGATAGTAGCAATAACAAGAGTAGTAATAAAAAGAGAGCAGCTGCTCTTGAATATACCGGGGTTGGCGCTCCGAGGGTAGTAGCAAAAGGTGAAGGGTATGTTGCTGCTCAAATAGAAGCGGTTGCCCAGAAAAATGATGTGCCCTTGTTGCAAGATTCTTTGTTGGCTGAGGTGTTAGTTAATGTTCCTTTGGGCGATGAAATCCCCGAAAATTTTTATTTTGCGGTAGCCGAAATTTTGGCGCACGTCTACAGAATAAATGATTCGATTGATTCTTATGAGTAGTTTTTTATAATGTGTGCGTACCCTATGTAATAAATACAACTCATGTGCTTGGTAGTATCTGAAAAAGGAGCAGATTTTTCAGTGAGAGTGTCACATGATTTTATTCTAATTTTCTATGTCGAGTTAACAGATGGATCGTGAAGCGGCTCTTACCAAATTAAGCATTCGGTTAACCCACCTATCAGAAGGTGATAACCCAGAATTATCAAACTTGCTGAAAAACGTGCGCCAATCTATAAAAAATGGTGACAGTGAATCAGAAATAAACCACCTCTCTGATAAGTTAGCCCGCCAGATGATGGCTCGCGATGAAGCTAAATCATCACCTCCCTCAAGTGTTCAACAGCCAGTAGGTGACTATGCAGCGGATTTTGCTGCCAGTATTAAATCACTTGAAGTTAGTAAGTCTTATCGCTCTAAACTGGATAGTCTTGCCAATCAAATGGCTAGTGCTCCCCAATTAGAGCAACAGTTACAGTCATTGAGAGATGTTTTTAAATTATTGCGATCTGCTATTGCAGAATCATCTTCTAAAAAAGATGGTGGTTCAAAATCTGTATTGGGCTGGTTTGATAAGAAGGGTGGCAAAGATAATGAGCAGTGGCAGGGGTTCTTAAATAAGTCTACCGAGCTGCTCGACCAAATTTTGACTCATATTGATGTCTTCAATGGTGATTCTTCCGATACTAAATGGCTTAAAGAAGAGTTAGAAAAATCGACATCCGTAGATGGTGTCGAGACGGTATTGGAAGAAGTGATTGGGCTGTTAACAGATATTAGCAGTAAGGTGGATGAAGAGCGGACAACCACACAAAACTTCCTTGGAGGTTTGCGAGATAAATTACACAGTGTAGAGGAAGTTATTTTTTCTGTTATCACTGATGGTGATGACTCCATGGAAAGGGCAGAAACATTAGGCAAGCAGGTGAGTGATGACGTTGAAGTCATGGGCAAAGCTGTGGAGCAGGATGATCTTGCCATGTTGAAGAAAACCGTAGAGTCTGGATTAGCTAACTTAACAACAAAAGTTGCTGATTATCTTGCAGAAGAAAGAAAGCATGATGAACAGAATAAGAAAAAGGTTAAGGATCTCACTCGCAAATTACGCTCTATGGAAGTTGAAGCCACTGAACTACGAGGCGAGGTGAAGTCGAAGCAAGATTTAGCAGTAAAAGATCCGTTGACTGGTGTTTATAACCGGGCGGGTTATGAAGAGCGTGTAATGGAAGAATTTGCTCGTCGTCAAAGGGTGGAAACTCCCTTGTCTATTGTCTTCGTAGACTGCAACAAGTTCAAACAAATCAATGATACCTTTGGTCATAATGCAGGCGATATCGTCTTGGTTAAGGTAGCTGAGACCCTAAAAAATCGTGCAAGAGCTTCAGATATTGTGGCGCGTTATGGGGGTGATGAGTTTGTTGTTTTATTACCAGATACAGCCCTTGATGGTGCAGAAGTTTTTGCAAAAGGAGCATGTGAAAAGGTTCTAGAAGCTGGTTTTAATAATAATGGTCAGCCACTCGATGTGTCTATTTCATGTGGTGTCACGGAAGTGACCTCTAATGATGATCCTCCTGCGGCTTTACACCGTGCGGATCAGGCTATGTATGAGGCTAAAAAGCTGACAGGTGTCAAAGTCTTTGTTGTAAAATAATTTACAGTTTTCTTTATAAGCTTAATCAGCTGTCAGCATACAGGTTTTCTGATTAAGCTTTTCTTAGTTTTAACTCCTGCTATATATTTCGAATTCCTACTATTCTATGTTATTGGAAACCAGCATATTTTGAATGTTTGGCCTGATCCTTTTCCAATGCTCCAAGTCATTGGAGTATTACAGGTCAATATGTTTTGATGGTATGCATGCAACTATTCGTAGCTAATGTGTATCAGTCTGTTGCCTATGAGCATCAATGCTTCGGTATGACGTTTCTTTCCTAATGATAAAAAAGCCTAATTTTTAAGGTAAAAATTCCAGATGAAAAAACATATTAAGAAAGACTCATTTGCAGCACGAGAAGCCTCTAAATATGAGAACCCAATACCTAGTCGTGAGTACATCCTAGAGTTCTTGGGTAAAAGTGCTGGCCCCCTAACCCATGAAGAGCTGTGTTCTGATTTTGGTATTGATGATAGCGATGCTCGAGAAGCCCTTCGTCGGCGATTAATCGCCATGGAGCGAGATGGCCAAGCGGTGAGAAATCGTCGTTATGCCTACGGTGCTCTGGATAAAATGAACCTCATAAAGGGGCGAGTTATTGGTCACCCTGAGGGCTTTGGTTTTGTTGTGCCCCGTGAGGGTGGGGGAGACCTTTTTTTGTCGAGCCGCCAGATGCGAAGAGTGATGGATGGTGATGAGGTTTTGGTCAGAGTTTCTGGAATGGATCGCCGTGGTCGACAAGAAGGGTCCATTGTTGAAGTCGTTGAGCACAGAACAACTACCCTGGTAGGCCGTTTTTTTAAGGAAAGCGGAATTCACTTTGTCCGTCCAGATAACCCCAGAATTATTCAAGATATTATGATCCCTGCCGATCAAAAAAGTGATATTGAGACCGGCCAAATTGTCGTAGTAGAAATTACTCGCCAGCCGAGTAAAAACAACCTTCCCGCAGGTTGTATTGTTCAGGTTCTTGGGGATCACCTTGCTCCAGGAATGGAGATTGATATCGCCATTCATAATTACGGAATTCCTAGTGAATGGCCGGCAGCAGTTGTTGCTGAAGCAGAAGCTATTCCCGAAGAAGTATCAGATTTAGATAAAAAGCATCGAGTTGATCTCCGACATTTACCCTTCGTTACCATTGATGGCGAAGATGCGCGTGACTTCGATGACGCAGTTTATTGTGAGCCGAGAAGTCGTGGAGGCTGGCGGTTATATGTGGCGATTGCCGATGTCTCACACTATGTCGCTGTAGGCAGTGACCTTGATCAAGAGGCCTTTCAGCGGGCAACCTCTGTTTATTTTCCACAGCATGTAGTGCCCATGTTGCCTGAAAAGCTATCCAACGGGCTTTGTTCCTTGAATCCGGAAGTGGACCGATTGACGATGGTGTGCGAAATGCTCTTGGATGGTCAGGGGCAGGTTACACGGTTTAAATTTTTTGAGGGCCTCATTCATTCCCATGCCCGGCTGACCTATACCCAGGTTGCAGGCATGATGGCACAACGAGATGACAAAAATAGTGGTATTCGAAAACAGTTCCATTCTGTTGTTCGGCATATTGATCACCTAAGTGCCTTGTATGAACGATTAGTTGAATCAAGGCGTTCCCGAGGGGCCATTGATTTTGAAACTCAGGAAACACGAATACTGTTTGATGCAGAGCGAAAAATTCAACAGATTATTCCTGAGGAAAGAACAGAAGCTCACCGCCTTATTGAAGAATGTATGTTGTGCGCAAATGTCTGTGCCGCGACACTTTTACAGAAAAGTAAATTGCCCAGTTTGTATCGTACCCATGAAGGCCCCAGACAGGAAAAGCTTGATAACCTTAGGGAGTTTTTGGGTGAGCTGGGTTTGGGGTTGCCGGGTGGTGATGATCCAACACCAAAGGACTTTCAGCGAGTGTTAGCTCAGGTGGCGGGTAGGGCAGATGCAGGTGTTATACAGACCGTTATATTGCGATCCATGAATCGGGCTGTTTATGAGCCAGAAAATATGGGGCACTTTGGATTAAATTATCCGGCCTATGCGCATTTCACCTCACCGATTCGCCGCTATCCTGATTTACTGGTGCATCGAGCCATTCGCTACCTTATTCGCAAAAAAGGGCGGGTAAGTCATGCTCATAAAGTGGAGGGTGCACCTGCACTGAGCGCAACTACAATTTACCCCTATGATGAATCCTGGATGATCTCAGCAGGCGAACAGTGTTCAACAGCAGAGCGGCGTGCTGATGAGGCTACTCGAGATGTAGTGAATTGGCTCAAGTGTGAATATCTGTTGTCCCGAGTAGGGGAAGAGTTTGAAGGTGTGGTTGCGTCAGTGACAGGGTTTGGATTGTTTGTTCAGTTAATGGACTTATACATTGAAGGGCTTGTTCATATTACCGGCCTACCTAAAGATTATTATTACCATGAGGCGGCCCATCATCGTTTAGTAGGTGAGAGGACACATAGGGTCTTTAGATTAGGTGATAAATTGCGGGTCCGTGTCACCCGGGTCGATCTCGATGAGCGAAAAATTGATTTTGACTTAGTAGAAAAAGGTAGAAAAAAAAGAAGCAGAGAGCAAGATGTTGAGGTAAGCCCAAAAGCATTGCAATTAGCTGCTGAACACGAAGAGTCTAGAGCAGCGAAACAGTCTAAAGGGAAGCAGTCTAGAGGGAAGCAGTCGTCATCAAAGAAAGCCGATAGTAAGCCTTCTGTGGGTAGAAGTAAGAAAAAGAAAAAACTGGGAAAAAAATCAAAGCCTTCATCATCACGTAAAACTGTAGGGAAAAAGGCTACAGGAAAAAAAACCGCCAGTTCAAGTAAACCAGGTTCTAGAAAGCCTGCGAGAGGTGGAAAAAAACCACCATCACGTCGTAGTTAAAGGTGCTTTCTAAAAGTACGTTCTATGTGCCGGGTATATGAAAGGCTGTACCGAGCTTATGAAAAGTTATGCCGGGTTTATAAATGGTTGCACAGGATTTATGAATGTCTAAGAAAGAAGTAAAGAAAATAGGCTCTGGTTGTGAGTGGTTGTTTGGTCTTCATGCAGTTCAGGCTGTATTGAAAACATCAGGATCTAAGGTTCAAGAGTTACGTGTACAAAAAGGCCGCGATGATCAACGGTTAAAGAAAATTCTCAGCCTCGCTGAAGGTCAATCTATACCGATAACTTGGGTGTTGCGTTCAGACTTAGATGACCTGGCCGATGGTAGGCATCAGGGGGTGGCAGCCCTTTGCCAGGGAGCTGGTGTTCAGGATGAAAATTATCTTTTTGAATTACTGCAAAAGCTTTCATCGAAGGAACAGCAATCTTCTCCTTTTCTACTTGTATTAGATGGCGTAACGGACCCTCATAATTTGGGTGCTTGTATGCGCTCTGCAGATGCCTCAGGTATACAGGCAGTGATTGTCCCAAAAGATAATTCTGTTGGTATTACGCCTACCGTACAAAAAGTAGCTTGTGGTGCAGCAGAAACGGTACCCCTCATTGTAGTGACAAACCTTTCCAGAACGTTGAAGCAACTCCAGGAGCAGGGTGTTTGGATCATTGGTACGGCTGGAGAAGCGAAGCAGTTAGTTTACGAGGCTGACTTAAAAGGGCCCATAGCAATTGTTATGGGCGCGGAAGAAAAAGGCCTTCGTCGGCTGACAAGGGAAAATTGCGATGTATTGGTTAAATTACCCATGCAGGGTGTTGTTAGCAGTTTAAATGTCTCTGTTGCCACTGGTATTTGTTTGTTTGAGGCCGTAAGGCAAAGGCAGTGAATTTAAAAAAGGGCCAGGTCATCAAAAGTCGGGTGATAAAAAATAACCAAGTAGCAACCCAAAACTTGGTATTAAGCCTACCTAATGTGATTAGTGCTACAAGGGTTGCTTTGGCCCCTTTGTTAATTTTGTTCATCATTCAAGACCAGGCTCATTTATTTCTTAGCGTATTAGCTTTTTCATTATTCACCGATGCGATAGACGGATATTTAGCTCGTCGATTAAATCAGGTCACGGAACTGGGTATTCGGTTAGACAGTTGGGCCGACTTAATTACCTATGCTGTCATGCTTTTGGGGTTGATTCAGTTGTGGCCAGAATTATTTGAAAGAGAGTCCAATTATCTGGTGATTGCATTCAGTTCCTGGATAGTCCCTTTGCTGGTGTGTCAGGCACGATTTGGGTGCTTTCCCAGCTATCATACATTTGCAGCTAAAATTGCTGCCGTCAGTGTAGCGCCAGCTTATTTCATAGCGACATTGTGGGATAATTCACTGATATTCCGTGGTGTACTGTTATTTTACCTATGGGTCGCTTTAGAGCAGGTTATTATTACGTCTATTTTACCTCGTTGGCAGGGCAATATAGCCGGTTTTTGGGTAGCAGCCAGCTTGGCTAGAAATCACAGTGAAGATTCAGGTTCAGATTCAGAGTAGAGTAGTTTTTATCGAGGCCTTTAAACGTAGTTATAGGCTTACGGTGAACGAAAAGGGGCAGCTTGAAAGATTAGGCTGCCCCTAGACTAGAAAAGGTATACATACAGCGGTGCTAATTATTTAAAGGCACTCTTATATTTAAAAGGCATTGTTATTTAAAAATACAGTGCTTAGCAAAATCTGCTGCTTCGTTAGCTGTCCAGTCACCCTTGGGGGTATCTTTTAATTTTGCACACCAGGCTTCGCTGCCAACTTTGGTGCAACCGCTTAGGGAAAAGGCTATAAGGGCTGTAAAGAGTAATGTTGTCAAAGATAGTTTGTTCATTTTGTTTTCCTTTGATCTAGTATTTGTATGAAGGTATTAACCTATAAGTTTTATGCGTGTGTATAGATATATTCATCATAGCTTGTTTCTCTTTTCTTCTGGTAGCTTAAACCTACTATCTTTAATGGTTTAGCCTTGAAATAGTAAGGCTGTACCCGTAGAATGCCCGCCCTTGGTCTAATTGGGCTAGATCTAATTAGGTCAGGAAACTCCTTGTTGCATCGCATGGGGCGAGCAACTACTAACCCGTAAGGAGGCACAATGCGTCACTACGAAATCGTATTTATGGTTCATCCGGACCAGAGCGAACAGGTTCCGGGCATGATTGAACGTTACACTAGCACTATTACTAATAGTGGTGGTCAAGTTCATCGTCTAGAAGACTGGGGTCGCCGTCACTTGGCATACCCTATTAATAAAATTCACAAAGCTCATTACATACTGATGAACGTCGAATGTGGTCAGGATGCACTCGATGAGCTTAACTCCAACTTCCGTTACAACGACGCAGTCATTCGTAGCTCCGTATTTAGCTGTCAGGAAGCTGTAACAGCTGAGTCGCCTATCATGAAAGCTGAACAAGCTGAACGATCAGGCCGTCGCGAACGTACTGAAGAGCGGTCTGAACAAAGACCTACTGAAGAAAGGCAGGAAGAAGCTGTAGCTGAAACTACTGAAGAAGTAGAAGCAACTGAAGCTGAGCCTGTAGCTGAAGAAGAAAGCGCAGCGTCAGAAGAAACTACTGACGAAGCAGCGGAAAAGGGGGAGTAATCCATGGCACGTTTTAATCGTCGTCGTAAGTTTTGCCGTTTCAGTGCTGAAGGTGCCACAGAGATCGATTATAAAGATCTGGATACCTTGAAACAGTATGTTTCTGAAACAGGAAAAATCGTACCTAGCCGTATTACAGGTACTAAAGCTAAATACCAACGCCAGTTGGCAACCGCTATTAAGCGTGCTCGTTACCTGGCTTTGCTGCCCTATACGGACAGCCACAAGTAATTAAACCGAAGGCTATCTGATGCGAGCTCTGGCTGAATTAATCATGCGTGGGCGCGTACAGGCAGCACTGGTGGCGTTCTTTGGTAATTTATTACCTTTGATTAGCCCCGCAGCAGTAAGCTTGGTAACCCTGAGTAAAGGGTTGTCAGAAGGAGCATTATTAACACTTTGGGCATTGTTGCCATTACTGATTGCTTTTTTTGTCAGTGATATTAATGCCATGGTGACACTCTCCTCCATTGTTGGAGTGCTGGGTGTTATGGCCGCTTCAGAGCTGTTGAGGTTAAGTTCCTCGTGGGCTCGGACATTGATCTTTGTTGTCGTGTTCAGTGGTTTAGCTGCTCCTATATTAGATTTTTTGTTTGCTGATCAGGCAAGTGCGTTTGAATTAGTTGTTGCTAATTTATTTCGTGAAGTTCAGCAGCAACAAGAAAATGCCTTTATACCAGGTCGTAATTTTTTACTGGGTGTTATTGGCTATGTAATTGCTCTGACATCAGTGATCTGTTTGGTTTTAGGTCGGTGGTGGCAAGCCATGTTGTATAACCCAGGTGGGTTTCAGTCAGAATTTCACCAAATACGTTTTGGTATGGTTCCGGCAGTTTGCCTACTTCTCGGTGTAGTCGCTTGTAATTTCACTTCTCAGGAGTTTTCGAGTTGGGTGGGGTTGCTAGGATTGCCACTGTTACTGGGTGGTTTGGCTTTAGTGCATTATGCTGTGGCTTTTTACCAGTTAGGTAGTCATTGGTTGGTTATATTTTATGTGGTGCTCTTTACTGTGAGCCCACTAACTATGGTGCTGATCGGGTTAGGATTTCTCGACAGTATTTTGAATATACGCTCACGTTTGGTTAAACGTTCTGAATAGATCGTTTAACAGGTTGAGCAACTATATTTGAAAACAAATTAGATTTAAATAAGAGAGGATATCCGAGATGGACGTTATTCTTCTAGAAAAAGTAGGCAAGTTGGGCAATATTGGTGACAAAATCAATGTTAAAGCTGGCTATGGTCGTAACTATCTGATTCCTAATGGTAAAGCTGTTTTTGCAACAGCGGATAACATGGCGGAATTTGAAGCACGCCGTGCTGAACTTGAAGCCGCAGCTGCCACTCAGCTTTCTGAAGCCGAAGCTCGTGCTGCTAAATTAGCCGCCCTTGAAGCAATTACTATTGCTGCGAATGCCGGTGATGAAGGTAAATTATTTGGTTCCATTGGCACCCGCGATATCGCTGATGCAGTGACTGCTGCAGGTGTTGAGATTGCTAAGAGCGAAGTAAAATTACCGGAAGGTGCTTTACGTGAAATTGGTGAATTTGATATCAATATACAAGTTCACTCTGAAGTTACCCAAGTCATTAAACTGGTGGTAACTGCTGATCAAGACGCTGAGTAAGCAGTCTGTCAGTTAAACTGTTTGCTAACGCAGCAGTTTCATAGCGAGCCAAGATCGGTAACAATACGGCACTGCACTTTATGTGGCAGTGCCGTTTTTGCAGATGGCTGTTTTTGATAGGTAGGTGTGATGGCTGAAAACCGGGGCAGCGAGGAACAGCAATTACCTCATTCCATTGAGGCTGAGCAGGCCGTGCTCGGTGGTTTGATGCTGACCAATGGTTCCTTTGATAGTGTTGCTTCCGTTGTCTCAGAAGCAGATTTTTTTGCCCAAGACCACCAGCTTATCTTTCAAACCATGCGCACGCTTTCTTCTGAAAGTAAGCCGCTGGATGTAATTACTCTTTCTGAAACACTTCAAAACACCAACGAACTAGATCAGGTCGGTGGTGCGGCTTACCTTGTTGAGCTTGCCAACAACACTCCGAGTTCAGCCAATATTGGTGCCTATGCCCAGATCGTATTAGAGCGTTCTATTATCAGGCAGTTGATTACTGCTGCTGGCGATATAGTCAAGAAAGGTTATAACCCACTTGGCTGGGACAGCAGTAAGCTATTAGCTGAAGCAGAGAAAAAGCTGGCTGATATTATTGAAAATCGCCCGAAGCAGGGTGGTTTTAAAGGTGTTAATGAACTGTTGAAAGAAGCCGTCGAGCGGATCGATGAGCTATTTAACAATGATGCGGATATTACCGGTCTAAGCACGAGTTTTACTGAGCTTGATGGGATGACATCAGGTTGGCAAAAATCTGATCTGGTCATTGTGGCAGGGCGACCCTCTATGGGTAAAACGTCATTTGCCATGAATATGGTGGAACACGCTGCATTACATCAGGATCAGCCCGTTTTGGTTTTCAGTATGGAAATGCCTGCGAATCAACTGATTATGCGGATGATGTCCTCCCTTGGGAAAATTGATCAAACTCGCATGCGTTCGGGTAATCTATCTGAAGATGATTGGCCCCGTTTATCCAGTGCAGCTTCCCGACTTAAAGATCGCCCGCTTTATATCGACGATACACCGGGTATTACCCCGATGGAGCTTAGGAACAGGGTCAGGCAGCTCACTCGGGAAAACGGCGACCCTGGGCTAATTATGGTGGATTACCTTCAGTTGATGAGTGGTAGTGTGCCAACAGAAAACCGT
>JAJFKD010000111.1 GCA_021773405.1 Porticoccus sp. | reverse complement strand
ACTATCGAGAGCAGACACCAACAGGTTTTCCCTCCCTTGAAGCATTTTTGGCTTCCGAGATCACAGCTGGTATCGGTTTGGAGTCAGCACCATTAACCGTTACCTCGAATTACTACGCCATTAAAATAAGAGCTAAAGTGGATGATCGCACGGTATGGCTTAAAAGCCAGATAACCATGGATCAAGAAGCTATGACCATAAAATTGATAGATCGCATACAATCGTCACCTTTTATGGTTAATGTCTTAGAAATAGAACTCGATCCTGAACCAGATAAAGAGTCAGATACAGCATCTAATTCAGGCCTAAACTCAGGATAATACTCGGAACCCTCACCTTGCTTACATTATTTATTGATTCTACTAATAATGACCATATCGCCTTTCACCTAAGTGATGAAGGAAGTGCTGCTGATTCTATTTCCAGTATTTCTGCCCAGCAACTCGAGCAACTGTCTCAACAGCAGTTGTCATTAGAAGAGTTATCGGAAGAACTGTCAGAAAGGGTCAACGATCTTTCAAAGCACAAAATTACCGTTGTTATTCCAGGCGAGCAAGTCACTACAAAAATTATTCAGGCTCCCAAAGGCTCTAAGCGCCATATTAATCAGGCGATTCCCTACTTACTGGAAGACGATCTCGCAGCACCGGTTGAAGAGCTTCACTTTGCTCTAGGCAAACCCAGTGCTGAAGGGCAAATACTCTGTGCTGTTATCTCAAAAGAATTATTAAGTAGCTATATTGAAAAACTGGCAGAGCTGGATATTCACCCATCATTTCTGATACCCGATTACTGGCTATTAAAAAAATCTGATTCATCTGAACATATAGAATACTGTCAACGCCATCTCATCCGGTTAGCTGATAATACCGGTATGACCCTTCCTGCGGACACTCCCGAGGAACTATTAAAACAAGTCTTATCAACACAACAACAAGAGTTAGAGCAGGCGCTTTACCTGAATCAAGCTCCCATCAATTTGTTACAGGGTGACTACACCCCGGTAGCAACACAAACTAATACTAAGGGGTTTAAACCTGTCGCCATCGCGGCAGGTATTTGTATGGTGCTGTTTATGGCTTACTTTTTTGCTATGGGTTGGTACTTTAATCAACAGACTGAAAAACTGACAGAACAAGCCAAAGCTAATTATCGACAGTGGTTTCCCAACGAATCCCGCATTCTTAATATTCGCCGTCAAATGACAGCTCATATCAGCAACAGCAGTGGCCAGCAAAAAGATGGATTATTTTTTGAGCTGACGAGTGCTGTGTCACAGGCTATTAATTCAGAAAATGAAAAAGCAACCATTCGGCATATCCGCTATGACCGCAAAGATGCCACCCTACAACTCGAGTTACAGGCAAAATCCATGGGTTACTCCCATAAGCTACAGAGTCAAATCCAGAAAGTGGGCTTTGCTGCCGAAGTACTCTCGGCTAATAGCAACGATGAAGGTGTTATCGCTCGCCTAAAACTATCCATGGGGTCATCTTTGAAGCAAGCGGAGAATAAGTAATGAAGTCATTAATAAAACCTGTAGAAACTTATCTATCAGGACTTTCTGAGAAAGACCAACGAGCACTAAAACTTCTGGCCTTATTTTGTGTGCCACTCTTGGTATATTTCATGTTGCTGGAACCCAGCTACCATTACTACGCCGAAGCCAAAAGCGACTATATGGAAGGTCGTGAACTATTGGCCTGGATGGAACAAAACAAATCGAATATTCCCGCGGCTCAAACCCCACAAAGTAAATCTCAGCAACTTCCCTTGTCACAGTTTGTATCTTCATCTGCTGAAACCAAACAAATCAGTATTACTCGATTACAACCCCAGGGGGACCAGGGTGTCAGAATCTGGATGAATGAAGTCAATTTCGCTTCATTGATAGAATTTCTGACCCACCTTTCTGACAATGGCTTTAGCATCAACTCCATTACCGTGGACAAAACCACGAACCCAGGTGTAGTCAACGCCCAATGTCTAATCATGGGCTAACAGGCCGTTTATCCCATTCACCAATATTCATAAGAGTTGCAAAACTACCGCCTGACACATAGCATTCACCCGCTAAAAATAAAGACCTACCTCAGAACTAAGGAATACCCATGAAGATTCGTCCAGGCCTGATGATTGCCCTTCTTTTCACATTGCCCTTTAGCAATGTTTATGCTGAGCAACCTAAGATAGCCATCAATTGCCAACAATGGCTAGACGTGCGCCAGGAGAAAGCCGAACAAGCAACTATGTATTGGCTTCAAGGTTTTGTTGCTGCCTACAATGAATACGAATACCGCGGCAATCACCCCAAAGGTGTATTTAAAACCACCGACACCAAAGTTATCGCACAATGGCTAGATGAGCATTGCCAAAGCAAGCCAGAAAGTAATCCTCAAGAAGCTATTGAAACATTGATTGAAGAAAAGAAACCGCCACAAAAAGCCTGCCCCATAAGAAAATCCAGTGGCCGCCCCTGTATTCCCGTCAAGGAAGAAGATGAAAAAACTGAAAAATCAGCGGAAAGCAGTGAAAAGAAAAATAAATGGTTACCTTGGTAAAAAGTACCAAGCTTAATCTTTAATATAATGCCGAAACATAATGCCGAAATTTAGTACCGATAATACTCTGCTGGATACCCCTTAATTCACCATGCTCAATTTTGAAAATGCCCAGTTACGTCGCGGCGCAAAAATCTTATTCGATAATGCCAACCTCCGTATCCATAACGGTGACCGCGTCGGTGTGGTCGGACGTAATGGTTGCGGAAAATCAAGCTTATTTAAGGTTTTTACTGGTGAGCTAAGTACTGATAGCGGCGAAATTATTTGGCCAAAAAACTGGCGTATTGCACTGATGGCTCAAGAGCTACTAAGCACTGATGTCAGCGCCTTAGATTATGT
>JAJFKD010000012.1 GCA_021773405.1 Porticoccus sp. | reverse complement strand
CTGTGTCATCTGATACCCGTGATATTTTCCTCGAAAGTGCCTATTTCAACCCTATTGCTATTGCAGGGCGTTCACGCGGGTATGGCATGCACACAGACTCTTCCCACCGCTTTGAGCGGGGTGTAGACCCTAAGCTTCAAGACGTGGCTATTGAGCGTGCTACGGCTCTGTTGCTGGACATTGTTGGCGGTGAAGTCGCCCCAATTTCCATTGTTGAAGATCAAGCTGATCTACCGCAGGCTGCTGAAGTTACTTTGACGCGTGGTCGCCTTGAGCAACAACTAGGTCTGTCACTTGAGGGTGGTCAGGTTGAAGAAATGCTTGAGCGGTTGGGATTGCAAATATTGTCGAACACTGGCGATGATTGGGTTTGTAAAGCACCTAGCTGGCGTTTTGATATTGAGATAGAAGCTGATCTGATTGAGGAGGTGGCAAGAATCTACGGTTATAACCGCTTGCCGACATCGACTATTTCATCAGAGCTTCCCATCGAAGTGACACCTGAAACCCAAAGAGGTTTGCCGAGGCTTAGGCAGCAGCTGGTTGCACGGGGCTATCGCGAAGCGATTACCTATTGTTTTGTCGACCCAGAAGTTCAGCGTCACTTAACGCCAGATACTGAGACTGTGGCATTAGCGAATGCCATTGCCAGTGATATGTCGGAAATGAGAACGACTTTGTGGTCAGGCCTTTTGCCTGCGGTTCGTCATAATTTGAACCGACAGCAATCGCGGGTACGCTTATTTGAGACAGGGCTGAATTTTGTACCTGTAAACGGTGAATTACAGCAAAAATCGATGATAGCAGGTGCTATCACTGGTAGCCGTACGCCTGAGAGTTGGGTGGAAAAGCAAGTTGATGTCGATTTTTATGATATCAAAGCAGATGTAGAAGCATTGCTCCAGCTGAGCCATAGCATTGATGAATTTGAGTTTGTTAAGGGCAAGCATCCCGCCTTACATCCTGGTCAGTGCGCAAGAATAGAGCGCAAGGGACAGTTAATTGGTTGGTTGGGCCAGTTGGACCCTAGGGTTCATAAGTCTTTGGATCTAACGCAGCCAGTATTTGTGTTTGAATTAGAGTTGGAATCCGTGCTAAATGATGTGTTACCGGCATTTGAAGGGGTAAGTAAGTTCCCCGAGGTGCGGCGTGATCTGGCTCTCATTGTTGATGAAGCTATTTCCGCTGGCGATCTATGTCATACAGTTCGTCAGAATGCAGGTGGACAGCTAATAGACTTAAAGGTATTTGATGTCTATCAAGGAAAAGGCATTGAAAACAATAGAAAAAGTGTGGCTTTGGGCTTGACCTTTAGGGATAGTTCACGCACCCTTACAGAAGAAGAAATTAATGTGGCCGTTGAAACAGTTGTAAACGCCCTAGAAAAACAACATGCAGCGAGCCTCAGAGGTTAATTGAAACATGTCAGCACTTACGAAAGCCGATCTAGCCGAAATGCTCTTTGAGGAGCTAGGTTTAAACAAGAGAGAAGCGAAAGAGATTGTTGAATCTTTCTTTGAAGAAATTCGCTCTTCTCTTGAAAATAACGAGCAAGTGAAGTTGTCCGGTTTTGGGAACTTTGAATTGCGCGATAAAAATACTCGGCCAGGTCGTAATCCTAAGACAGGAGAGGAAATTCCTATTTCAGCTAGGCGAGTGGTTACATTCAAGCCTGGCCAGAAACTAAAAGCGAGAGTGGAAAGCTATGCTGGAACCGAGTAATAACGACCAATTACCAACTATTCCTGGCAAGCGTTACTTCACCATTGGTGAGGTAAGCGACCTCTGCGATGTTAAACCTCATGTATTGAGATATTGGGAGCAGGAGTTTCCTAACCTGAGCCCGGTTAAGCGACGTGGTAACCGTCGTTATTATCAACGTCAGGATGTATTGATCATCCGTCAAATTCGTTCACTGCTCTATGATCAAGGCTTTACCATTGGTGGCGCACGTCAGCGTTTGACTGGTGATGATGCCCGCGAAGAAGCTACTCAAGTACGTCAAATTATCGATCAAACCGTTGGAGAGCTTGAAGAGCTACTCCAGGTTCTTAAAGCCTGAGAAACATATACCAACTCCCTTGAATTGTAGGGGGCTTTAGGTATTATGTGCGCCTCTTTTTAAGGCACTAAAATTAGGGTCAAGAGACACTTACATTAGAGTCAAAAGATTATTCGGGGCGTAGCGCAGTCTGGTAGCGCACTACACTGGGGGTGTAGTGGTCGTCGGTTCAAATCCGGCCGCCCCGACCAATTTGTTTGAAAGCTCCTAGATGGGGCTTTTTTATTGTCTGGAATTATTGCCCGGACTTTCATGTTGTTTCAAAAAAGTTATTTCATTAATTTGTCACTATTACTCATTAGATTTGCCATAAAGGCTATTTAGCTTTTTATAAAGCACTTAAAAAGTTGCTATAAATAGATCCTATGGAGGCGTAAGTGGAGCTTTAAGTGTCTTGTGTGGCGCCTTTTATCCATTTTAACGCTGTAGAATGAACAAAAGAGACATAACTGGTTAGGTATAAAATGAAATCTCCTATTGTGAGTAAAGCCGTCATTCCCGTTGCGGGTTTGGGGACAAGAATGTTACCGGCTACCAAGGCTATTCCCAAAGAGATGCTGCCTGTTGTCGATAAGCCCCTTATTCAGTATGTGGTGAGTGAAGCGATTGCTGCTGGTATTAAAGAAATAGTACTAGTTACCCATGCCAGTAAAAACTCTATTGAAAACCATTTTGATACCAGTTTTGAGCTTGAGGCTCAGTTAGAAAAACGGGTAAAAAGACAGCTCCTTGACGAGGTTCGAGCTATCGTACCGGAAGATGTTACTGTAATTTCTGTAAGGCAGCCTTATGCTATGGGGTTAGGGCATGCGATTAGTTGTGCTAGGCCTGTGGTAGGTGACCAACCCTTTGCTATATTGCTTCCCGATGTTTTAGTTGATCAATACGAATCAAGCCTCAAGACAGAGAACTTATCTGCCATGATTGATAATTTTTCACGTACAGGGCACAACCAGATTATGGTAGAAGCAGTACCTTGGGAGAGTGTTAATAAATATGGCGTAGTTGATTGTCTTGGTGAGGAGTTAGTACCGGGAGGTATAGCCAAAATTGACGGTATGGTAGAAAAGCCAGATCTTGAGGTTGCGCCCTCCAATATGGCTGTAGTTGGCCGCTATGTAGTTTCACCGGTGATTTGGGACTTGTTGGCCAAAACACCCATGGGTGTTGGTGGTGAAGTGCAGTTAACGGATGCCCTGGAACAACTATTACAGCATGAGACTGTAGAGGGGTACCGAATAGTAGGTCGTAGTCATGATTGCGGTAGTAAGCTGGGCTATATGCAGGCAAATGTTGCTTATGCACTACAGCATGATGACATTGGTGAATCGTTGCATGAATTTTTAACCCAGTCTGATGCTCTTAAATCTAAAACAAATCAATCAGAAACTAGTTAATCACAAACCAATTCAGTAAAAGGTATTGGTAGGTGGCCCTAGCTAGTTTTAAGTTAAGCTTGGCTAGTTTTAAATTAAATAAAGCACTAATTAGCTCCAATATCATGGAGCCCTTCTTTTTGGATAGCTTGTGAAAATAAACGGTTTTAAAGCATACGATATTCGCGGAAAACTGGGTGAAGACCTGACTCCTGAAACGGTATATCGAATTGGTCGAGCTTATGCTCAATGGTTGGCCCCGGAATCTGTTGTTGTGGGCGGAGATATACGAACTTCCAGTGCAGCACTAAAAAGTGCTTTGGCCAATGGATTACGAGATGAAGGGGTGGATGTCGTTGATATCGGCCTATGTGGCACAGAGGAAATTTACTTTGCCACAGATTACCTAAAAGTCGGTGGTGGGATAATGGTTACTGCTAGCCATAACCCTATTGATTATAACGGTATGAAATTAGTTAGAGAGGGTTCTCGCCCCATTAGTGGGGATACCGGTTTAAAGGATATACATAAAATTGCCGAAGAGGGTGATTTCCCAGAAGTTCACAATGAAGCAAGAGGTAGCTATCGCCGTATTAGCTGTTCAGATGCCTATGTTGATCACCTTCTTTCCTATGTTGATATCACAAAGCTCAAACCTTTAAAAATTGTTGTTAATGCTGGTAATGGAACTGCTGGTCCAGTCCTAGATGCATTAGAGAGCCATCTTCCTTTTGAGTTGATCAAAGTGAATCACGAGCCTGATGGAACGTTCCCCAATGGTATTCCCAATCCGTTGTTGCCGGAAAACCGCCACCATACTACCCAAGCTGTTTTAGAGCATGGTGCTGACTTTGGACTTGCCTGGGATGGTGATTTTGATCGTTGTTTTCTATTTGATGAGAAGGGCGAATTCATTGAAGGGTATTACATTGTTGGTCTGTTAGCTGAAGCTTTTTTGCGCAAACATCCGGGTGAAAAAATTATTCATGATCCCAGATTGGTGTGGAATACCCAGTCAGTCTGTGAGCAATATGGCGGGCAACCGATACAAAGTAAGTGTGGCCACGCATTTATTAAAGAAGTCATGCGAGAAGAGAACGCGGTATATGGCGGCGAGATGAGCGCCCATCATTATTTTAGAGATTTCTTCTATTGTGATAGTGGAATGATTCCTTGGTTATTGATCGCTGAATTAGTCAGTGATACAGGCAACAGTTTATCGTCGATGATTCAGTCTAGAATGGAAGAGTACCCCTGTTCGGGAGAGATTAACCGGAAAATTGATGATGCGCCCGGTTTATTGGCGGCACTTAAAAGCAACTACTTTGATAATGCACAGCAGATTGATCACTCTGATGGTTTAAGTATGTCGTTTGATGGGTGGCGATTTAATCTAAGGAGTAGCAATACTGAGCCAGTGGTAAGGTTAAATGTTGAAGCAACAGATCAGAAAGTAATGGAAGAAAAGACAGAGGAGCTTCTGGCGCAGCTTTCATAGTTTTCTTATATTTTAGATGTTTATAAACCCGCAAATTTTAATAGTTTGTGGGTTTTTTTATATCCATTTTTTCTGTTATTTCTTTAATCCTTTTTCCATACTTTGAACCAAACTTGTTCTAATTTCGTATAGTTATTAACTACACTATTAACAGTAGGGTAGAAAATAGATATGTTAGAAAATAGTAGTTATGTACCTATTGGAAGCCTCAACTTGTTTGTCGGATGTTTTATTTGAACAGGTAAAAAATGGATATAAAAACGGTTTTGGTAACGGGTGCTACAGGTTTTATAGGGCGTCATTTTTGCCAATCAGCTGTTGCAAAGGGATTTAATGTTATTGCACTGGTAAGAGACGTAGATAAAGCAAAGCAGAGGCTGCCAGGTGTGTCATTAGTAACAAGCCTTGCAGATTTACCCCCAGAAAAAATTCACTGGGTAGTAAATATGGCTGGTGAGCCTTTAGTTGCAGGCCGCTGGAATACAGAGCGAAAACAGGCCTTCCTAGAAAGTAGGGTGGGTACAACCAATCAATTATTTAGTTATTTTAAGGAAGTACCAGAGCCCCCTGATGTTCTCATTAGTGGTTCTGCTGTTGGCTATTATGGCCCGTATTGTGACCAGCTTTTAGATGAGGGCGCGGTACACCATGAGAGCTTTTCCCATTATCTTTGCTCTGAATGGGAGCATAGTGCCGCCCAATTTATGCAATTGGGAACACGAGTTTGCTACTTGCGAACAGGTATTGTGTTAGGTACTGGAGAAGGTGCTCTAGCACGGATGGTGCCACCGTTTAGGATGGGTTTAGGTGGACGGATAGGTAGTGGTAAGCAATGGATGCCTTGGATTCATATTGATGATGAAATTGCCCTTATTTTCCATTGTATAAAGCGAAGTGATATCTCTGGCAGTATAAATGGGACTTCTCCTAACCCCGTGACTAATGAGCAGTTTAGTAAAACCCTAGGCAAGGTGCTGTCACGGCCTGTTATTTTCCCTATGCCTGCATTTGTAGCAAAGCTTTTATTTGGAGAGATGGCTGAAGAGTTATTGCTGACAGGGCAAAGAGCGCATCCTCGTAAAGCACTAGAGTCTGGCTTTGAGTTCAACTACCCTGAACTAGCACCAGCTCTTGAGCAGATATTGTTTAAAAATTAGTAAAAAAAGTTGTTTTATTTCTTACTCGTTTAGAAGCTCAGTTGTTTCCATTGGAATATAGAGACTGCCTGTTTCTGTTAGTTGGCTTTCATAGAGAACGATATTTGAGATCAACATGTCTATGGGCGGATCAATGGTGATTGGTAAGTTATCATCAAGGTTTTTTATGCGAGTTAATGAGATATGTGGGCGATAAGGGCGGGAAAGCTTGGGGAACCCTTTGAGTTCTATGCCATTTAATTCAAATAACCCTCGAAGTTGACTATGTAGTGAATTGAGTTTGTCAGATGGAGCTGGTA
>JAJFKD010000110.1 GCA_021773405.1 Porticoccus sp. | reverse complement strand
TAGGTAAAATAGAGGGAAACTCCTTAACATAAACTATATCTCTGCCTTGTGAATCTGTGCCATATTCAGAAAAGCCAAACTCTGAAAATAAGTCTTCTAGCATTTCGTGTTGGCCGGGTGCTACAGTAGCGTAGACAAATTGAAGGTTATTATCTGAGGCATAGTTAAATGCTTGCATTAACAATAGCTCTCCAATTTTAAATCCGCGCTTCACAACCTTAAACGTGCATAACTTTAGTACGTCACCTGGTAACCCTCTATTATCGTTCGTCACAATAGGTGAACTTTCTTGCTTGTAAATAGCTAAGGCATGGATATCATCACCTGATATGCATGCCCATGCTTGACGCCCAGTCTTTGAACATTTTTCTGAGAACCAAGCATCAAAGCCATCATAATCTGCACGTAAAGATTGAAAAAATTTATGGTTTAAATTAAGTGTATGGCATAAGACATTTTTAATATTGGGATATAGCCTATGCTGGCCTTCTTTAGTTTTTAGGAGAGCCCTTATCGCTTGGTCTACTGAAAGAACGCGTTCATATGCTCCAATAGTCTTAGCTTTTTTGTGTATTCCCTCATCCTGAGTTACCAGCCAGTGGACACAATTTTTATGCAGTGCCAACAGGATTAGGTTATCAACTCTATCATTGTCTTTTTTTGGGCTACCTAATAATTGTTCTTCTTCATTTTCTAGAAACTGGGGTGGGGACTCTAACTCAACGTATTTATTTAGGCGTTGCAACATAGAGCTACGCCGAGCATCATTTTTGTCTCTAGATATGTCATCTTTGGATGAAGGATGCACTAATATTTGGTGTTCAGTGGATGCTAACCGATGTAGTTCAGCCAACTTGGTATCAAGCTGTATCGCCGAGTCTTCCATCGGTATAAATATGTTTGTATCAATGAGAATTCTCATACCGATAATTAAAATCCTTTTTTTATTGTCCCTAATTATTCTTTATTCAAAATCTCCGCTGCTTCCTTAGCAAAATACGTCAAAACCCCGTCTGCCCCCGCACGCTTAAAGCACAATAGTGATTCCAGAATAATCTGCTCGCGATTGAGCCAGCCATTTTCAAAAGCAGCCACATGCATGGCGTATTCCCCGCTGACTTGATATACAAAAGTAGGCGCTTTTAATTCCTCTTTAACCCGACGCACCACATCTAGATAGGGCATGCCGGGTTTTACCATAATCATATCGGCACCTTCTTCTAAATCCAGTGCGCATTCGTGAAGGGCTTCATCGGTATTAGCTGGGTCCATTTGATAGGTTTTTTTGTCGCCACCTTTGATGTTGGCAGAAGAGCCGACGGCATCCCTAAAAGGCCCGTAGTAGCTGGAGGCATATTTGGCAGAATAAGCCATGATACGAGTATTCACATGGTTGGCTTCTTCTAGTTCTTCACGAACCGCCCAGATACGCCCGTCCATCATATCCGAAGGTGCAACAATATCTGCGCCTGCTTCGGCATGTGATAGCGCTTGTTTGGTCAGTGTTTCCACGGTGATGTCATTGAGCACATAGCCGGTGTCATTATCAATAATGCCGTCTTGGCCGTGGGTGGTGAAAGGGTCAAGTGCTACATCGGTGATAATGCCTAATTCGGGTATCGCATCTTTTAGGGCTTTAACCGCACGCTGCGCCAGTCCGTCTGGGTTATAAGCTTCTTCGGCTAACAGGGTTTTACAGCTTTGGGGTGTGACCGGAAATAATGCAATGGCGGGAATGCCAAGGCTGGCAAGCTCCTTTGCTTCTTTCACTAATAGGTCGATGGAGAGCCGTGCTATACCTGGCATGGAGGGGACTTCTTCACGTTGACCACTACCTTCCAGTACAAACATGGGGTAGATCAGATCATCTGGTGTCAGTACCGATTCCCTGACCATGCGGCGTGAAAAATCATCGGCCCGGTTGCGACGTAGGCGAGTGTAGGGAAAGGCTCCGCGGGTGTGTGTAAAGCTCATGGCTGCTCCATTTGCGCAGTTTGTAATAATTTTTGTAAGGCGAAGGTGTTAATCATACGGCGAAAACCTGAAATTTCCCATGACTGGCAAAGATTGCTAAGGGTTTTTGGATCTTGGTGCTTATCCTATTTGTTGCAATACGTGTTCAAGCTGATCTGCAGCCCTGAAGCGAAGAGCTTTGCCAATTTTAAATTGCTGAAGAATACCTAGTTTTACTAGTTTTAGTAGGTCGGATCGGCTGGTGGCATAGGCGATACTGTGTGATCGTTGGTGGGATTCAATCGAATATGTAGCATTGGAATTTTTAAGAGCATGTGCTGCCAGTGCTTTTTGGCGATGGTTGAGAATCGAAAGGTCTCTTATGTAATGGTCAATTTGTTTTACTTCCTGAGATTTTCTTTCTATGTATTTTTCTAGTTCTTTGATGGCCCGAAGGATAATTTCAAGCTGATAGATAATGAAGTAGGTTAGGTCGTTGTCATCAGTCTCCGTATAGAGGTATGACCTGGCATAGGCTGTGGGTGCTTTTCTCAGAAGGCTTGATATGGAGACAAACTCAAACAGCCAATAACCCTGTTTTAGCATTGACCAATAAAATAAAGCGCGAGCTGTTCGGCCATTTCCATCTTCAAAGGGGTGGTCATAGGCAAGCCAAAAGTGGAGAATAATTGCTCGAATGATGGGGTGTAGGTATTGCCCTTCTTCATCTGGTGAGTTTGCAAAGTCACAGAGTTTTTGCATCCGCTTCTCTAGTTCTTTTGCTGGAGGTGGGGTGTGTAAAACATCTCCTGTGGTTTCATCCCACACGGATACTCGCTTGTCAGAAGGGCGCTGGATTCTTCCTGTTGCTGATTCATCATCAAGTGTGTGTTCTGTTACGACTCTGTGCAGTTCACATATTTTTTCTGGAGTAATATCCTCATTTTTAAATGATAAAATTTTATTCATTGCCATGAAATTATTGAGAATCATCTGTTCACTTTTGTCTCTCGGGGCGCGCCCTGTTCTAAGCATGTTGGAGGCTTCTTTTCTGGTAGTGACAGCTCCTTCAAGTTGACTTGAAGTGATTGCTTCCTCAATAAGCGAACTGATGACATATCTATCGCGTTGCCCAGAATTAATAACTTGCTCACTGACTCCGATAGCACCTTTGGCTTGTGCGTCAATTCTCGGGAGTTTTTCGAGAATATGGTTGGTGAGGGAATAGCTGAAAGGTGTCCCTTGGCTATCGAGAAGAGGTGTCTCCCTTTCTAGTTGTTGCCGCCCGCTTTTCAGGATTAACCACCATTCTTCATGGGTAAAACCCTCTGGTGCTGGTCTCCGCCGGAGTTCATCCCAATGGAAATACTTTTTTATGATACTTGCCGGTGATGAGGTAAGTATTTCTATAAGACGATCGTGGCTCAGATTTTTAAAGATATTGCCTAGATCGGGTGGTGTGGCAGGTTTTTTCATGATGGAATCAATGTATTATCAATTTGATAGCAATTGATAATACATTGATATTTGCGTTATAGCTAACCAATTATCAATTTGATAGTAATTGATAATTGATTGATAGAAAGATATAAAATATTTTAAAATCAATAAGTTAATATTTTTGGCAAAGCGCTATTAATTAAAGGGTCTTAAATACTTGCTCTGCCGCATCTAAGGTAAATTGAATATCTTCATCCGTGTGTGCGCCGGACATAAAGCCTGCTTCGTAGGCGGCGGGTGCTAGATAAACACCAGCCTCCAGCATGCCGTGGAAGAATTTGTTAAAGCGTTCAGTATCACAGGCCATTACTTGTTGGTAATTGGTGATGGAGGTTTCTTCTGTAAAGAAAATACCGAACATACTGCCCACATGATTTGTCGTCATAGGAATGTTGGCTGCATCGGCACGTTGTTGCAGGCCTTCGACTAGCTTTGCTGTGTTGGCAAAAATGCCATCGTGAAAACCGGGTTGTGAAAGTAGCTCTAGGGTTTTTAGCCCCGCTGTCATAGCAACAGGGTTGCCAGATAATGTACCTGCTTGATATACCGGCCCTAATGGAGCGATTTGCTCCATCACTTCACGCTTACCACCAAAGGCACCAACGGGCATACCGCCACCGATTACTTTACCTAGGGTGATTAAGTCCGCATCAATTTTAAAACGGCCTACGGCACATTGGGGGTGAACCCGGAAGCCGGTCATCACTTCGTCGATAATTAGCAGCGCACCATTGTTAGTGCATTCTTCTCTTAAGGTTTCTAAAAAGCCTTCAACGGGTGGAATGCAGCTCATATTGCCGGCCACTGGTTCCAAAATAACACAGGCTACATCTGAGCCAATTTCGGCAAAGGCTTTTTTTACGCTGTCGATATCGTTGTAGATCAGGGTAACAGTGTGGTCTGCCAGTGAGGCGGGAACGCCGGGTGAACTAGGTACGCCTAATGTTAAAGCACCGGAACCGGCTTTAATCAGCAGAGAGTCCGAGTGGCCGTGATAGCATCCTTCAAACTTAATGATTTTGTCGCGGCCGGTAAAACCACGGGCTAACCGAATAGCACTCATGGTAGCTTCGGTACCGGAGCTGACCATGCGTACCATATCCATGCCAGGGACTGTTTTGCAAAGTTTGTCGGCCAGTTCAATTTCCAATTCAGTGGGTGCACCAAAGGTCATGCCCTTGTCGAGCTGAGCTTTAACTGCGGCGATAACGTCTGGGTGATTGTGACCCAAAATCATAGGTCCCCAGGATTGCACGAAATCTATATAACGGTTGTCGTCAGCATCAAACAGATAGGCTTTTTCAGCGCGCTCAAAAAATATTGGTGTGCCTCCTACTGCCTTAAAGGCTCTAACAGGGGAGTTAACACCTCCGGGGATGTGTTGTTGTGCGGCTTGAAAAAGTTGCTGAGATCGTTGTGTGGACTGTTGCGTGGAATTGGGCATCGGTTTAATCTGGCTCTATTCTTGGAAAATTAAGAGTTGGTAAATAAAGGGCGCTATTATCCTTGATAAAAATAATTGATGCCAAGGGTTAAGGTGAGAGGTTATGAATAATGGGCAACCAGCGTGGGAGCCAGTATTAAATTATTGGTTTGGTGATGCCGACGACGATGTAATTTGTGCTGAGGAAAAATCAGCGCTTTGGTGGGGAAAATCTGCAGCGATAGATGCAGAGATACGACAGCGATTTGAGTCAGTTCTACAGTTGTTGGTTAATGGCGGTAATCGTTATTGGCTACAATTTCCAGAGAGTCGCTTAGCGGCAATTATTACTCTGGATCAATTTTCAAGAAATATTTACCGGGATACACCGACGGCTTTCGCCGCAGACCAACTGGCGTTGAATTGGTGTTTGTCGGGCATAGGTGCAGGGCTGGATAAGCAGTTAAGGCCTATTGAGCGTGTGTTTTTCTATTTACCCATGGAGCATGCCGAAGATTTGGGTATGCAGCATCGGTGTTTATGGCAGTTTCAGCAATTGATAGAAATTGTTCCAGAGGCTCACAAGGAAACGTTTTCTGGTTTTGCCGATTACGCAAAACAGCATGCGGATGTGATAGAGCGGTTTGGTCGCTTTCCCCATCGAAATCCAATTTTGGGTCGAGAATCGACGCCGGAAGAGCTTGAATATTTGGCACAACCTGGCAGTGGGTTTTAAGGTTTTTTATTGGGTCCGTTATCTAGAAAGTTACCGGGCAGGTTTGTTGTTTTCATCCAGTTGATTGAGCTGGCGTATAACCTCTTCATCAGAAAGCTGGTAAAAATATTGGTAGTAGCTGCCAACAGATCCCTGGAACAAGGGATCTATTTGCAGGGCAACAATGTCGTCTACTTCGCTGCTAAGTAGTTTGGCTGTGTCACTTGGAATGACAGGAATGGCGACAATAATTTTATCCGGTTGTCGATTTTTGAGGTCGCGTATTGCTGCGCGCATGGTTAGCCCTGTAGCAATGCCATCATCCACTAGAATTGCTAACAGACCTTTTACGGCAACTGGCTCACGCCCGCTGAGATAGCATTTCCTTCGTCGCTTTGCTTCAGCCATCTCTTCTTTTCGTACTTGTTTAAACCAGTCTGAGTCGAGTTTGGCTAATTCGGTCTCATTGCAGATCGTATCTCCATTTTCTGTAACGGCTCCAATGGCGTATTCGGCATTAAAGGGATGGCCAATTTTTCTTGGGATGATTAAGTCCAGAGGCATGCCTAGAGCGAGGGCTACTTCGAACCCAAGGGGAACACCACCACGGGGAAGTGCATAAATAACGGCGTCCATATCCGGATATTTTTTAGTGAGAAATTTTGCCAGAGTTTTTGCCAGTAACTTACCGGCATGGGAACGGGTATTAAAATGCATGGAGCCGTATCTACCTAAACATTATCTATATTAAAAGTTTAGGAAAGGAGGGCTTTGTTTTCCATTTTGGTTATTTGTTGAGGTGCTTTTATGGGGGCTTTTTTATAGGGGATTAGAAGGGTTTGACGACAACCATAATAACAATACCAATTAGCATGATGACGGGTACTTCATTAAACCAACGGTAAAAAACATGGCTACGGGTATTTTTGTCATCACGAAACTGTTTCAACAAATAGAAGCAGGTGTAGTGATAGGCGATTAATAAAATAACCAGAGCTACTTTTATATGGAACCAGGCGGCACTGCGAAAGTAGTCGGGGTAAATACTAAACAGTGCAATGCCTAAGGCAACGGTAGCAATCATGGAGGGGTTGGCGATACCACGGTAGAGCTTTCGCTCCATCACTTTAAAGCGTTCGTTACTGATTTCGTCGTCAGACATGGCGTGGTATACGAACAGCCTTGGTAAATAAAAGAGAGCAGCAAACCAACAAACTACAGCAATAATGTGGAATGCAGTAATCCAGCTTTGCCCGTTGATTAAAAGTTCTTTTATCCAGCCCATAATGATTTTATTTGCCTTTTACTTTTTATGTCGTCTTTTTTATCTGTGTTGATGTTAATCCGGTCTCGATTTGATTGGTAGTCCGCAATAAAAACCGATGCTTCTTTTTCAGTTCATTGATAGAAGTTATCGATATCCTGTTGGGTAATAATACCAGCGACTTCTGTCATCAAAGGTGCTGCAGGCTGGCTGATAAATATAGCGTGGCCATTATTTTGTCGCAGGGTGAGTTGTGCTTCTTGTAGCGTCGCGCGTGAGTGGATTGGAAATAATCGCCACCGCTCTCCAGGTATTTCATGTAAATCAATGGTGTGATCTTCTTCGGTTAAATCTAATTTTAATTGTTCAAGGTGCAGCGCCAAGTCAGCAGGTTTGAGAATAAATTTAGATTCACCAGGGTCTTCAATCACAATCCAGTCGGGTTTGTTTTCCAATAATGATTCAACCATTTTCAAGGGTAGATAACGTGAGTGATGATTAAAATTATTTTTCATCAAACTGGTAACACCGGAGCGGCTGAGCATTTGAAACACGGGTGAACTGTAACTGGTGAGGTCGCGGTCCATGGCGAATATGCCACTTTGTTTCGTTAACATGCGACAAGTAATATTGGCGATAACAATTACCAGCATGCTGGGGAGTAAAATGTTTGGATTAAAAGTGAGCTCCAGGACAGCAATTAGTGCGGCCAGGGGAGTATTTAATACGGCTCCCATCATTGCTCCCATGCCAAGAATGGCATAGAAGCCCGAGGACGAATGATCTGGATTAAAAATACCGCCGATAATGCCCAGGCAACCACCAAGGCATGCGCCAATCACAAAGTTAGGGCCGATAATACCGCCTGGTACGCCAAGCCCAATGGAAACTGTCGTAACAATTATTTTGGCGATGACTATCATGATCAATAATGTCACCCCCATTTCACCAAGTAGGGCTTGTTCTACCGTGTCATAGCCAACTCCCTGGATCTGTGGCAAAACAAGGGCGACCAAACCACAGAGCACACCGGCAAATAGCATACGAAGAAATACAGGGTGCTCATTAAATTTCTTGGTGAACCGAAAAAGTAAAAGCATGGCTGATGCAGCCAAACCAATAACCAATCCACACAGCACTAAATAAGGCAGCTCCCACAGGCTGCCCAGCTCAATTATTGGAATTGCGAATGCGGGTTCGTTACCAAATACAATACGTGACATTACGCCGCCCGTCACCGCAGCTAAAATGACAGGGATAAATCCGGTAATGGTGTATTCCATTAACACCACTTCCATGGCAAAAATAACACCGGCCAGTGGAGTGTTGAATGAAGCACCGATGGCGGCAGCAACACCGCAAGCGGTTAATGTGCGTAAACTATTATTGGGTAATTTGAGTTGTTGCCCTAGCAAGCTGGAGCTGGCTGCACCCAAATGGACAGCGGGGCCTTCTCGGCCAACGGAGTGGCCGCTAAGCAAAGCGATGGCGCCACCGATAAATTGCATAAAACCGTTTGCGGCGGGAAGTTGTGCCTGGTGGTGTTGCATTCGCTCAAGTACATGTCCAACACTGACAGAATGATGTTCCGGCTTGGTAAAGTGCATGATGAGGCCAAGCACGATTGCACCAATCACCGGCAGTAAAAAATGTAAGTGCGCTGGCAATTGCTCAAATGATTCACTGCCTTCTGGTAGAAAGAAGCCGAGAGGAATTTCGAAGGAAAGCCGAAAGATAATGGCAATGAGAGCGGTTAAAAACCCACTGATGCAGCCCAAAATAGCTAGCTGGGGCAGTGCATCGGCATGGGCAAGGCGGGCGCGAAATACATTGGCCTGAGTTTTGACCCAGCTAGTGCGAGGTGTTTTTTGTTCTTGCTCCACGGCGATGCTCTTATTTCAAGATTCTTAAATACTTAAGTATTGTCTCAAGTTAAGCAATGAACAAAGGTCGCTGATAGAAAGCTCGACAGTTGTGCATGTATTCTAATCTGGGATCCAGGGCGCGTTTCATCCTTCCAGGTTTAGGCTATTATAAGCAGCTTCACACACCCATGACAGGAACAAAATCAGAGTGATTAAAGTAGGTATTGTTGGTGGAACCGGATATACCGGTGTCGAATTATTAAGGCTTTTGGCTACGCATCCGCACGTAGAAGTAGTAGCTATTACCTCTCGCGGTGAAGCTGGCCGCCCTGTGGATGATCTGTTTCCAAATTTGAGAGGCCATTTTGATCTGTGTTTTTCAGATCCAGCAGCAGGTGAGTTGGATCAGTGTGATGTCGTGTTTTTCGCCACCCCACATGGTGTTGCACAAAGCACCGTGCCTGATTTGTTAGAGAAAGGTATTAAGGTTATCGATTTGTCAGCCGATTTTCGGATACGCGATATTGATGTATGGGAAAAATGGTACAACCAGCCCCATGCTTGCCCTGAATTAGTTGGTGAGGCCGTATATGGATTGCCAGAAACCAATCGTGAAGCAATAAAAAATGCACGGCTTATTGCTTGCCCTGGATGTTACCCAACAAGTGTTCAGCTTGGATTTAAACCATTATTAGAAAAAGGGCTAGTTAATCTTGAAGACTTGATTGCCAACTCGGCGTCTGGCGCTAGTGGTGCTGGTCGCCAAGCCAATGTGGCCAATTTACTTACTGAGGTGAGTGATAGTTTTAAGGCTTATGGTGTTTCTGGGCATAGGCATTTGCCAGAGATAGAGCAAGGGTTGGTGGATATTGCCGGTGGTCGGGAAGTTAATTTAACGTTTGTACCGCATTTGTTGCCAATAATTCGTGGAATTCATTCAACTCTTTATGCAACGCTCAATACTAAAGATGTGGATCTGCAGAAAATTTATGAAGATTGTTTTAAAGATGAGCCATTTGTTGATGTGATGCCGGCAGGTAGCCACCCTCAAACGCGCTCTGTCAAAGGTTCTAACGTTTGCCGGATCAGTGTGTTCCACCCCCAAGGTGGAGATAAGGTCGTAGTACTAGTAGTTGAAGATAACCTAGTTAAGGGTGCTTCAGGGCAGGCAATACAGAATATGAATATCATGTTTGATTTGCCCGAAACATCGGGACTGGAAGCTCCGGCGCTGTTGCCCTAGATGCCAGATTACAATCAAAAGTTAGTTGTAAAGCCGCATCGCCCAGCTCAGAGGAAGATAGAACTGGTTCTAGGGGTATCTTTTGGTATCGTGCTGTTTGCTTTAGGGCTGATGCTTGGGATGCAGCTTTTCGGCACCGCCATGATGGAAAAAAGGCAGCAGCAGCGTGAACTGACGGATCTGCGTAAACAGGTTGCAAGCTTGGAGCAGCGCTTGGCCAATGCTGAATTGGCAAACCGAGTCGATTTGGTTGCTTTAGAGGACGTGCGTCAGTTGGTGGCCTCCCTGCAAACTGAGTTGGCGGTCGATAAGGAAGAGCTTGGTTTATACCGGAATCTCTTGCAGACGGGTGGTACGGAAACTGGGCTGATGATTGGGGAGCTGATGTTGAGGCCATCACCTGATGGTCAGGGTGTTATTTACCGTTTGGTAGTGCAGCAGAAAGAGACCAAGTTAAAACGGATTAAGGTCAACATTAATATTGCCCTAAAGGGCAGTCAGAATGGTGAAGAGCAGTCTTTTGGTATTGAGTTACTCGATGGCCAAATAGATTCATCCCCCATTCAGACAGAATTTAAGTATTTTCACATTCTTGAGGGTGTGATGGATTTACCCTCTGGATTTGTTCCAACTCAGCTGGTGGCTGAAATTTGGAAAAAAGGCGTCAACAGTAGCCGTGTGGAGCGGTCATTTGATTGGCAAATTGATCAATTTTGATGTGTACAGATAGGTGATATATGCGCAAAAAAACTAAATCAGTATCTTACTCGGCAGGAAACACTACGCTTATTGCCGGTGGCACTCATGTAGTTGGGGATATCCATTTTTCAGGTAATTTAGAGGTGGAAGGTCAGGTCACGGGCAACATTGTGGCCGAGGAGGATAGTGGGGCCAGAGTGAGAATATTACCTGAAGGCCGTGTTGTAGGTGATGTTCGGGTGCCGGTGATTGTCATTAATGGGCATATTGAGGGTGATATTTATTCCTCGAGCCAAGTCGAACTGGCAGACAAGGCTGTTGTCGAAGGTAATCTACACTATGTGTTAATTGAGATTGAAAAGGGTGCTCAGATGAACGGAAATTTTGTTCATCAAAAGACGCCAGATAAGTCCAGTGAAGAATCGAATAAAGTAGTTGTTCTGGAAAATGTCTCAGAATCTGGCCATGACAGCACTAGTTCATGATAGAATACTTGACTGTAATGCTTGGGTATTAATTCGAAGAGCATGTTGGTCAACGATCTATGATGAAAGTATTAGGTGTTTTCAGGAGTATTCATGTCAGGTATTGAAACATTCACGCCCATGCCGTTGTACGTATCAGAAAATGCGGTGGCCAAGGTGAAAAGTCTGGTTGATGAGGAAGGTAATCCCGACCTCAAGTTGCGGGTCTTTGTGACCGGCGGCGGTTGTTCAGGCTTTCAATACGGTTTTAGTTTTGATGAGTTGGTTGCAGAGGACGATACGATCGTAGAAAAAAATGGTGTTACGGTAGTAGCCGATCCATTGAGTATCCAGTACTTGATGGGGTCTACGGTGGACTATGAAGAAGGTCTACAGGGTTCACGCTTCTCTGTTTCAAATCCCAATGCAACAACGACCTGTGGTTGCGGTTCTTCGTTCTCGGTGTAAGCCATGCAGCGTCACTCTATTATACAAGGTTACTCCCTCATACAAAGTCGCTTCCTGATTAAATTGTTATTCATATTTATGGCCATTGGTTGGTCTAGTGTAGCAACCTCAGGTGGGACAATCCTTCATTCCAATGGCTTGGTTCAGGCTGAAGAATCTGGACCGGACACTTTTCTTGCTCGTATCGAGTTGGATGACCCTGATGCTGTGGTCGGTGCACTAGAGCGCGCTGAGCGTTTTTATTTTAAAGAAAGTGCAAATTTGGAAAAGTACTCTCCAATTGTTCTTGTGATACATGGTTCAGAGGTTGGTATTTTCTTTAAAGAAAATTATGACATGTATAAGGCAGTTGTTGATTTGGCAGCGAGACTCTCTGCATTTAATGTGGTGGATATTCGAGTCTGCGAAACTTCAGCCAAAGGGCTTGGCCTCGATTTGGATACGTTGTTTCCCTTTGTGGAGACAGTAACCTATGGGCCGGCAGAAGTCGTTCGATTGATTGAAGTTGAAAAATACCAATACTTTTAATGGGTGTCTTGGTTGGTTAACAGGTGCTTAGTTTAATAGATGTCTAGGTTAGCGGGCTTGTAGGTCTTCTTGTCCTCTGAATACATTCAACATTGTTCTCTACTTTTTCTTATCTATTGTTGTTCCCGAATTCAGGGCTTTATAGCTTGAAATTTCTCCCTGGATAAATCGCACCTAATACGGCTTGTTCGGTTGCGCCTGTAACCGTTGGAGCGTTTCCTGGCTTCCCTTCCAGAGTTTGTTTGGCTAGCCAAGCAAAGGCGGCGGCCTCAACCCATTCAGGGGGGATGCCCAATTGAGCAGTGCTGGCAATTAGGTTGGGATGAAGTAATGTTTCCAGCCGTTGCATTAAAATAGTGTTGTATGCGCCGCCTCCGCAGAAGAATATTTCTCTAGGTGTGGGTGTATGACGCTTTAAAGCCTGAGTGATTGATTGGGCAGTGAACTCCAGTAATGTGGCTTGTACATCAGTAGGGCTTGCCTTGATAAAAGGCACTAAGTGTTGGTGTAGCCAATTAGAATTGAACAGTTCTGGTCCTGTGCTTTTAGGCGGCAATTCTTCAAGGTAGGGGGTGTTCATTAATGACCCAAGAAGAGGCTCAATGACATTCCCTTGCGAGGCCCACTGTCCGCCATTGTCATAATCTTTTTTCAGATGTTGTTGAATCCACTTGTCCATCAGCCCATTTCCGGGGCCAGTGTCATATCCCAATAACGGAGAGCCGTCTCCTCCCAAAACTGTGATATTAGCTATGCCGCCTATGTTCACAACCGCTCGAGAAAAGCCGGGCTTCTCGAAAACAGATTGATGGAATGCGGGAACGAGTGGCGCACCTTGCCCTCCTAGTGCGATGTCACGTCGTCGAAAATCAGCAATAGTGGTAATGCCTGTAAGTTGGGCGATAGAATTTGGGTCACCCACTTGAACGGTATAGGCCATATCGGTATTGGTAGAGGGTATGTTTGAGGTTGGATAGTGCCGGATTGTTTGCCCATGGCTGCCAATGGCCATTATTTTGTCAGGGCTTAGTTTTGATTTCGTAAGTAGCTCATTCGTTGCTTGGGCAAAGAGTTGCCCCAAAGCCCTGTCTAGCTGGTTCATGCGATGAAGCTCATTGTCCCCGGGAGCTGCTAATGCGTGTATTTCAGCTTTTATGGATACTTGGTTTGGTAGCTTTAAATTGGCTAGGCTTACAGAATGAGTCGCCAATAGTTGCGGTGTTTCTGAGCTTAGATCCACGAGTGCTGCATCAATGCTGTCGGCACTGGTCCCGGACATCAGCCCTATATATAAATTACCGTTACCCATAAAAGAGCCGTCTAATTGTCAGATGATTTGGCTGATGTATTTGGGGTGGGCGAAGCTAAGGCCAGCTGCGACGCACCCTGATATTGTGTGAGTAGTGCCATTAACGGTTGAGTGTGTTCCTCAAATCTAGATAGTTCTTTTTTGTTAATGGGTTTGGCTTGGGGTAAAGATACTGTTCTGGGGTTGCGATGAACACCGTTGACCAAGAATTCATAATGCAGGTGTGGCCCCGTTGCATATCCGGTAGAGCCTAACGTTCCAATTACCTGGCGCTGTTTAACGCTTTGCCCTCTTTTTACTTTGCGTTTGTGCAGGTGGAGATATTTGGTGGTGAAGCGTTGGCCATGTTGTATAAAGACGTAATTCCCATTGGCTTTGCTGTAACCACTGGCAATAACCTTACCGTCACCCGCTGAAAAAATGGGGGTGCCACGAGGTGCTGCATAATCTACTCCGCGGTGGGCGCGAATTTTTTTATGGATAGGGTGTTTGCGTCGCAAGTTATAGTTGGAGCTGATACGGGTAAAATCCAAGGGCGCACGGAGAAAGGCTTTGCGCATACTATACCCTTCAGGGGTGTAATAATTAGCTAGTCCCTTGCTATCTTCATAGCGTACAGCTTTAAAAGATTTACCCTGGTTAACGAATTCAGCTGACAGAATATTACCGTTACCTATTTTTTCACCGTTAAGAAACTTTTCTTCATAGGTCAGAGCAAAGCGATCGCCTTTACGAATATCTAAGGCAAAGTCCACATCCCAGCCAAAGATATTGGCTAACTCCATAATGAGTCCATGTGGCAGTTGTGCTCGTTCGGCAGCAAGAAAAAGTGAGTCCTTAATGGTGGATTCACGGTAAGTTGTCATTATTTCTGGTTCGAGAATAATGTGTTCGCCGATGTATTTGGAAGAGTATTCGGGAGTGTTTTTGGTAGATGTATCGCTTTCTATTCGTGTATATAAGTAGGATTCAAGCTTAGTTTTAACATATTTGAGTTGAGCTAATTCACCCTGATTGTTGAAGCCAAATTGAATTTCTTGACCGGGGCGCATATCAACTAATGGTTTCGACAGGGTGGTAGATGACATGAGCGCGTGAACATCTCCTGCGCCAAGTGACACTCTTGGAAATATAGTACTGAGATTGTCGCCACTTTTGACTGTTTGATGCTTCCAAACAAGATTGGTGTCAGGCTCTACTTTTTTGACTGTCGCTACTTCACTTGTTTCTTCGGTGGCCAGTAGTGTGGCTTGCGGACTATCATCGATAAAATTGAGGGTTATTTGAGCTTCATTACGTTTGGCTGAAGCCTCTTTGCTGGGTAGTGCAGCTATGATAGCGATCATGATGGCGATTGATGTCATCGCGACAACATGAATTTTGGGTAATTGATGCGGTAATAGGCGTTGCCAAAAACTTGAGGTGTGGCTACGGTTTGTATATTTAGCTTGGGACATAGTTTTTCTAGGTACCGTTTCCTAGGCTTTTTCGCTCTATATAAAGAGGCTCTTAAAGCTACTTTAAATTCAGTTGCTCAAAGACGTTTATTTGTTTAAATCTCTTAGACTGTCAATATATACCAGAAAAGGCTTGAATCCCACTTTCGCTGACCCTTTGAAGGTAGCTTGCTAAATGGACTGAGACTTGTTTTTGCAAGGGGATAATGTATCGTTTGCGTCCTTTTTTAGTAAGCCCTTTTTTTGATTAATGCCAATTTGAGAGAAAGTATGTCTACGAGCGGTACGGAGCTGATAGCTGATTTGCAAGCCCGAGGCTTGATTGCCCAAATGACGGGCGATGATGAGCTGGCGGAACATTTATCGACAGGTTGTCGAACACTTTATTGTGGTTTTGATCCCACGGCAGATAGCCTTCATATTGGTAGCCTTGTGCCGCTGTTAGCGTTAAAGCGTTTTCAGCAGGCCGGCCATAAGCCTGTTGCTTTGGTTGGTGGGGCAACCGGGTTAATTGGTGATCCCAGCTTTAAAGCGCAAGAGCGAAAACTCAATACTCCAGACATAGTGACAAGTTGGGTGGAGAGAATCAGACAGCAGGTGTCGAGATTTGTAGATTTTGATGCTGGAGATTGTTCTGCTGAAGTGGTTAACAACTTGGATTGGATTGGCAAAATGGATTTGCTCAGCTTCTTAAGGGATGTGGGTAAGCATTTTTCCGTCAACAATATGGTAAACAAGGAGTCTGTAAAGCAGCGCCTTGACCGAGAAGGTGCGGGTATTTCTTATACCGAGTTCACCTACATGTTGTTGCAGTCCTATGACTTTGCAGAGCTTAATCGTTTACATGATTGCACCTTACAAATTGGTGGCTCTGACCAATGGGGTAATATTACTGGGGGTATCGATCTCACTCGGCGGCTGAATAGCAATCAGGTCTTTGGTATGACATTACCGTTAGTTACGAAATCTGACGGTACCAAGTTTGGTAAAACAGAGACGGGAACTATATGGCTAGATCCTGCTAAAACCTCACCTTATGCCTTTTACCAGTTTTGGTTAAATACAGCAGATGCTGATGTTTACAAATTCCTTCGCTACTTCACATTTCTTCCTATAGGCAACATCGAGGAGATTGAGAAAGTAGATAGTGAGATTCAGGGGAGAAAAACAGGTCAGGGAATATTAGCAAGGGAAGTAACAAAATTAATACATGGAGAGCAGGGGCTAGAAGCCGCTGAAAGAATAACGGAGGCACTCTTCGCCGGCTCAAGTGGCCTTGAGTCGCTCAAAGAGGGCGATTTAGAGCAACTAAAGCAGGATGGTATGCCATCAAGTGATCTTGGCAAAGAAGAGCTGGATGGCCGTCCACTGACGAGTCTGTTTACTGATTGTGGCATGGTAAAGGCAGGGAGAGAGGTTAAGGATGCTTTGGGCCGAAATGCTGTCATTATTAACGGCAAGGAAAAAGGTGCCGAAGATAATATGAAGGCTACGGAGTGCTTTAGTCCTAGCAATGCCCTTTATGGGCGTTTTTTCATGGTCAAGTTGGGCAAGAAAAAGCACCACCTGTTTGAATTGGCCTGATGATCTCACTACTTAAATATTTGCATAAAGAAGCCTGGCTGAAGAGTCAGGCTTTTTTTGTTGTTGATATTGAGCTAAATGGACTTAAAAGTGAGTGTTTTATATCCAGTTAGATGGCTACTAAAAATAAAACCAAAAAAACCGTTGACGGGCAGGAATGAAACGATAGAATGCGCGCCTCGATTTAGGGATAACACCTTATTTTGAGATCTTGTGAGAGGCGTTTTAAGGATAAGCTTTTTTTTACGTAAAGTTTTGCAAAAAGCCGTTGACAACAAGGTGTGAAGCGCTAGAATGCGCGTCCGCTTCGAGGTACACCAGAAGCAACTTGTTAGCAGTATGTAAGTATAGAAATTTTTGATAAAAAAGTTATCTAAATATTGTTGACATTAAAGCGCTAATCATTAGAATGCGCAGCCCGCTTCAAGCACGATCTGAAGCGGCAAGTTAACGAAAGTTTGGTGGTAAGTTTTTTTACTTTAAATCAAACGAATTTGTTGACATTAAGGCGGCGATCAGTAGAATGCGCAGCCCGCTCCTAGAGAGCAACGTTCTTTAACAATTGATCAGATAATGCGTGTGGGTGCTTGCTGAGACGATTCAAGTGACAACGAATCATCAAACGCAAGTATCTCACCAAAAGAAGTAATTTGGTAAGCAAAAAGTGTTTGAGCTAAGTTTTTGAGTAGTACCACAAGTTATTGTGAAACTGCTCCCTCTTGTCGAAAGATAGAGGTTAAAGATTAAACTGAAGAGTTTGATCATGGCTCAGATTGAACGCTGGCGGCAGGCCTAACACATGCAAGTCGAGCGCGAAATTTCCTTCGGGAATGAGTAGAGCGGCGGACGGGTGAGGAACGCGTAGGAATCTACCTAGTAGTGGGGGACAACAATCGGAAACGGTTGCTAATACCGCATAAGCCCTAAGGGGGAAAGCAGGGGATCTTCGGACCTTGCGCTATTGGATGAGCCTGCGTCGGATTAGCTAGTTGGTGGGGTAATAGCCTACCAAGGCAACGATCCGTAGCTGGTCTGAGAGGATGATCAGCCACACTGGGACTGAGACACGGCCCAGACTCCTACGGGAGGCAGCAGTGGGGAATATTGGACAATGGGCGCAAGCCTGATCCAGCCATGCCGCGTGTGTGAAGAAGGCTCTAGGGTTGTAAAGCACTTTCAGTAGGGAGGAAAAGTTAGTAGTTAATAACTGCTAACCCTGACGTTACCTACAGAAGAAGCACCGGCAAACTCCGTGCCAGCAGCCGCGGTAATACGGAGGGTGCGAGCGTTAATCGGAATTACTGGGCGTAAAGCGCGCGTAGGCGG
>JAJFKD010000109.1 GCA_021773405.1 Porticoccus sp. | reverse complement strand
TTACTTGCCCGGTCACGTTGGAGGTAATGTGCATCACATGGGAATAGCGCTCCACCACCATTTGTTCTGTCACTTCCACAGAACCAATTTGAGAAACTCTGCCTGCATCATTACGACCCAAATCAATCAGCATTAAATGCTCGGCGATTTCTTTTGGGTCGTTCATCATATCTTCTTCGAGGGCTTTGTCTTCCTCGGGGGTATGACCGCGACGGCGTGTTCCGGCAATGGGTCTGACGGTGACTTCGCCATCTTCCAGTCGTGCCAAAATTTCAGGCGAAGATCCGGCGATATGAAAATCACCCAGATCCAGGAAGTACATGTAGGGCGATGGGTTTAAGCAACGCAGTGCCCGGTACAGGTTCAATGGCTCAGTATCAAAATCTGCAGACAATCGCTGTGATGGCACCACTTGCATGGCATCACCAGCCAGGACGTAATCTTTTACCTTGTTTACTGCCGCCTTAAAGTTGTCTTCACCAAAACTCGAGACAAAGGCCGACTCATCCATGCCACCTCCTTCAAGGTTCACAGCCGGTAGCTCAGGTACTGGATTCTTCAACTTGGCTTCCAGGTCATCCAGGCGCTTTTGTGCTTTATTCCATGCATCTGGTTCAGCCGCATCTTCATGGACCACAAAAATTAGCTTGCCCAATAGATTGTCAAAGATCACCACCTCATCAGAGGCCATCAGCAAAATATCAGGGTTACCCAAATCATCATTGGGTACAGAATCTTTTAGTCTCGGTTCCACATAACGCACGGTGTCATAGCCAAAATAGCCTACTAAGCCACCGGTAAAACGGGGTAATTGGCTTAGCTCGGGCATTTTGTACTGAGAGTGAAAATCTTCCACGTCCTTGAGTGGGTCCTGTGTGGTTCGAGACTCAACAATCTCGCCATTTCGCTCAATCAATAGTTCATCACCAAACACTTTCAGAATGGTATTGGATGGCAAGCCAATGAGAGAGTAACGGCCCCACTTTTCACCGCCATGGACGGATTCAAACAAATAGGAATAGGGCCCGCGTGCCAACTTCAGGTAACAGGATAACGGCGTTTCGAGGTCTGCCAACACCTCACGGACAACCGGAATTCGGTTGTAGTCTTGCTCAGCCAATTCGGCAAATTGTTCAGGGGTCATGGTTATTCCCTTGCGCATACCAGCGCAGAATTATCAGATCAAACATATAAAGAGGGGTGTATGCGGGCAGCCATTCTTTGGCACACGCACACCAAGATCACTGGCTACGCCATCGCCAGGGAAGAAGTTGGGCAGAATAACTATACTGACACTGAGGTTGGCACTGGGTGGAAATCACCTGCGTCTCCAAAAGCTACTTGTATCTCAAAATTACTTATCAAAAGTACTTATCAAAATTAAGGGAAGCATTCTAATTCATTCATTGGAAACAGGAAAGTCGGTAGCTCAAAGTCAGACCTTAGCCAGCTCGCTACGCATGGCATCTATAGCCTGCCGATAATCTTCAGCACCATAAATCGCTGAACCCGCCACAAAAGTATCGGCACCGGCTTCAGCAATTTCACGGATATTGTTAACCGTCACACCGCCATCAATTTCCAGGCGAATATCAAAACCGCTGCTATCGATTAAAGCTCTGGCTTCACGCAGTTTATCTAGTGTCGAAGGGATAAACTTCTGTCCGCCAAAGCCAGGGTTTACTGACATCAGTAAAATCATATCCACTTTATCGAGCACGTATTTCACCTGCTCCAAACCCACAGCAGGATTCAACACCAAACCACTCTTACAACCGGCATCGCGTATCAGTTGCAACGAGCGATCCACATGGCGGGAAGCTTCTGGGTGAAAAGTAATCCAATCCGCACCCGCATCGGCAAAATCACCAATCAATTGGTCTACCGGATCCACCATCAAATGAACATCAATAGGGGCTGTGACGCCGTAATTTCGTAACGCCTTACACACCATAGGGCCAATGGTCAGGTTCGGCACGTAGTGATTATCCATCACATCAAAGTGCACCACATCGGCTCCAGCATTAAGAACAGCATCTACCTCTTCACCCAAACGGGCAAAATCAGCAGAGAGTATCGAGGGTGCTATCAAAAAATCAGTCATGGATATTCACTTCTCTATGTTGGAGTAGTTGAATTATTGGAGCGATTAAATTCATTCGGCAATTATAGAGGCTGAACAATGGCCTGTAACGTTACTGCGCTACCTTTTTATAGATTAAGGGACCTCTTATTAATTCGAATAGTTTTTCTGTGGCAAGGAAGCACCGCACGGAAAACCACAGTTTACTTGAGGTAAATGAGGATTTGAGTAAGGCGCTGACACCGCCACAGGAAAAATAGGCCATTAATCAGAGGTTCCTAAGCATAGGGGTTAACTGCTTTACGGATTAAGTGCCCCATTGTAGATCGTTTGAAAACGACCTGCTCTAAAGCCCTGTATACGCTTTTCGACAGTAACCACACCAGTGCACTGTGCATCACTACTTTCAGCAACTACACAAACAATCACACCCGGGCTCACCCCTGTAGCTCGACTACTTAACTCTCTTTAGCCTGCTCTCCTTTTACATAGGTGGTGTAGACATAGACAGGTATTGATAGGTCTCCCAGCTTTGATTCGATCAAAGGCTTAACCTCATCCCAGCTCAACCCTCCCACGCCAGTAGCTAGCTTGGGCAAAGCGACACTATCTAACTTTTCGCTTTCAATTAACTTATGCAGTTCTCTCAAAGCGTGATTGACGTGTTTAACACTCGCCTTTCCCGGTTTTTCTCCATTTTTATAAGCACCTTCCTGGGTAAACAGGTTGGCAATTCGAACACCATTGACTCCACCCCAAACCCATAGAGAACCTTCCTTTGGATGTTGGGTCTGGCAATAATGTCTGAAGTCCTTATACATGGCCGGCCACTGCTCTCTTAGTGAAAGCGCCAAGCCCTGATTAAAATTATCACTGGGTGCAATTCCATGG
>JAJFKD010000108.1 GCA_021773405.1 Porticoccus sp. | reverse complement strand
GCCAGGGGCTTTACCCTCCACCGGATGGTGCATCGGATATCCCTGGACTGGAAGTGGCTGGTAAAATTGTAGCTATAGGCAGTATTAAAAATTCTGAAAAACACCGTCTTCACTGGCAAGTTGGTGATCTGGTTTGCGCCCTACTCACTGGTGGAGGCTATGCGGAATATGCCATTGCACACCAAGATCTGTGTTTACCCATTCCCAATGCACTAAGCCCTCTTGAAGCAGCCGCACTGCCAGAAACCTATTTCACCGTCTGGCACAATATTTTTGATCAAGTTAATGGTCATGTTCATAACCATGGTGCCATTCAACCGGGTGAAACACTGCTGGTACATGCTGGCACCAGCGGAATCGGTGCTACCGCCATTCAGTTAGCTACCGCATTGGGGCACCGGGTATTCACCACGGCCAGCAGTGATGAAAAATGTCAGCAATGCCTTGAACTAGGTGCAGAAGCGACTATTAATTATCAATCAGAAGACTTTGTTCGCCGTGTAAAAGAGCTGACAAATGGCCAGGGGGCCGATGTTATTCTGGATATGGTGGGTGGCGATTTTATACAAAAAAATATCCGTGCCGCCGCCTTTCGAGGCCGCATTGTTTCCATTGCCTTTTTAAGGGGGTCAAAAGTCGAAATAGATTTGATGCCAGTGATGCTAAAGCAACTAGTACTTACAGGCTCTACACTTCGTTCTCGACCAATGGAAGAAAAAGCCAAAATTGCCGAAGCCCTGCTGAATAAAGTTTGGCCCTTATTTAAAACTAAAGGGGTTGAGAATAGGGAGCAGAATAAAGGGATGAGCCCGCTAATAAGTACTACCTTCCCCCTAGAAAAAGCCGTAGATGCACATAAGCTAATGGAGAGTAATCAGCATATGGGTAAAATTGTACTGACCAATAACTGAAAAGTAATTCCAGAGTGAACAAAGGAACCTCTGAAAAGCGTAGGCGAGGACGGGAGTGCAAGGCAAAAATTGGCGAAAAGAGGGAGTTTATACATCATAAATGATCGATTTGAGCCAGTTTTTAACGCAGCAATCACAACGCAGGTAGTTTTTCAGAGGTTCCGCAAACCTTTTTTATTAATAATCTTATTACTGAGCTTTTACTATGCCAAAAGAAACCCGACTGGTTTATTCCACAGAAACCGGGCGCATCAAACCAGAAAAAGAAACCGAGCAACGCCCTGCTGGTGACGGCGTCGTTAGAATTCGCCGTGAGGTGAGTGGCCGTAAAGGGAAAGGGGTTACCACCATAGCCGGTTTAGAAATGTCTGATGCCGATCTGAAAAAACTAGCTAAAACCCTCAAACAACTCTGTGGCACCGGCGGCTCTGTTAAAAATGGCATTATCGAAATCCAGGGAGATCACCGGGAAAAAATTCGAGAAGCACTGGAAAGCCAGGGCCACACCGTAAAATTGGCAGGCGGCTAACGAATGACTGACAATCAAGTTGAAAGAACCATCAAGGAAAAAGTTGCACCTTATGGAAGCTGGGATTCGCCAATTAATCCTGAGCAACTAACTGCCTCAACACCCTCCTATGCATATCCCTATCGTGATGGAGAAAACCTTTACTGGTTAGAATCCAGGCCGTGGGAAAATGGCCGGTCTGTAGTGGTCCAGCGCAATAGCTATGGGGAAACCCGTGATGTATTGCCGGCACCACTTAGTGCACGTAGTAAGGTACACGAATACGGCGGTACACCTTATATTGTTATCGACAATACATTATATTTTTGCCTCTACGATGACCAAAGAATCTATCGACTTGATCTTGGGGATACCCAATCAGTTCCAACACCCATTACAGAAGAAAACAATTACCGCTATGCTGATTTTTGCTACGACGCCCATCGTCACCGTCTGATTTGTGTAGCAGAAAATAACGGGGGAATGGAAGAGCCGATAAATAGCATCGTCGCAATACCCCTCGGCAGTTCTCCCGATAGTCCTATAGATGGTGCTCTCGATGACTCTAGGAAAATCATTACTCTCTGCGCTGGTGACGATTTCTATGCTTATCCAAGACTGGATAAAACGGGCAAACAACTATGTTGGATTAGCTGGAACCACCCCAATATGCCCTGGAACAACACAACGCTTTGGTTAGCTGATTTGGATAACCAGGGAGTTCCTGTGGAACAAAAAATAGTTGCTGGCAATGGCGATGAAGCTATCTTTCAACCCCAGTGGTCACCAGATAACCAACTGTATTTTGTATCTGACAGGGATAACTGGTGGAACATTTATCACTGGGAACCAGAATCTGGCGTTAACCCCGTACATGCTATGGCAGCCGAATTTGCCACACCACTGTGGGTATTAGGCATGTCCACCTACGGTTTCTGTCAGCTCCCTGGATCAAAAGCAATAACTCTGGTCTGCTGCTACAGTAAGAACGGTAGCTGGCAATTGGCAAAAAAAACACTGGCTACTCAGTCCGAAACCTCGAAAATTGAATTAAAAACAATAGCAACAGACTACACCCAGATTTCCGATATCTATTGTGATGGCAGTTTCGCCTGGATGGTAGGTGCAACACCAAAGGCTGGAGGTGAACTGATTGAATATGATGTTCGCTCAGAAAAGCTCAAGCCCGTAACCGCCGTGACTGAATTACCGTTTAATAAAGAATATATATCTGAACCAAAAGCTATCAGCTTCCACTCTACTGATGATTCACCTAAAAGTGATTCTGAACAAAATAGTTATGAACAAGAGGCCCATGGTTTCTATTATCCCCCACAAAATCTGCATTTCACTGGCGAAAGCAATGCCTTGCCACCACTGATTGTAATTTGTCATGGTGGCCCGACAGGGGCTACGTCCACCGCGCTTAATTTGAAAATTCAATACTGGACTAGCAGGGGTTTTGCCGTACTAGACATCAACTATCGAGGCAGTACTGGATATGGCCGAGACTACCGAAAACAACTCCACGGTCTTTGGGGTATTGCCGATGTGGCCGATGTCGTAGCAGGTGCCCAGTATTTAATAGATCAACAACTTGTGGACCCTAACAAAATTGCAATTCGTGGTAGCAGTGCCGGTGGTTATACCGTTCTCGCAGCACTTTGTTTTCACGACCTTTTCAAAGCTGGCGCCTGTTTATATGGCATTGGCGACCTGGAAACACTGGCTAAGGATACCCATAAATTTGAATCCCGTTATCTGGATACACTTATAGGCCCTTATCCTGAAAAACTTACTACTTACCAGCAAAGGTCCCCCATACACCATGTGGATCAATTTCACTGCCCGGTTATCTTTTTTCAGGGATTGGATGACAAGGTTGTCCCGCCAGAACAAGCTATATCCATGACAAAAGCTCTTCGTGATAAGCAATTACCGGTTGCCTACTTGCCATTTGAAGGTGAAGGCCATGGATTCCGAAAAGCTAAAACCATAAAGCAGGCGTTAGAAGCTGAACTTTATTTTTATGGAAAAATATTTGATTTTGAACCAAGTGAATCATTACCCAAGATACAAATAGATAACCTAACTCCTGCTTCTGGAGTGAAATAACCACATGGGAAGATACCGAGCTCCTTCACCCAAAAGTGCACCTTATATAACCCCTGAGGGTGCACGGGCACTTGAACAAGAACTAAAACAATTGTGGAAAGTGGAGCGCCCTACTGTTACTGCAACAGTTCACGAGGCCGCAAAGAATGGCGACCGCTCTGAGAACGGAGATTATATTTACGGGAAAAAAAGACTCAGAGAAATTGATCGACGGGTACGTTATTTAAGCAAACGTCTTGACGAAGTCACCATTGTTGACCGAGCTCCAGACGATAAAAACAAGATTTTCTTTGGCGCCCAAGTAACTCTGGAGGACGATCAAGGAAAAGAACATTCCTACCATATTGTTGGTACCGATGAGATCGACCCTAAACAACACAAAATTAGTATCGACTCACCTATGGCGAAACAATTGCTAGGAAAAACTGTAGATGATGAAATAAACGTTACAACCGAAGCAGGAAAAAACATCTGGTTTGTTACAGCAATCGCTTACTAAAACCTGATTAAAATATCTTTTAATCCGGACCAACTAACTTTAATTAACTAAAGATCCTCTAGTGTTTCAGTGCCCGCTAACGCCCTTCTTACAGGGTATTGCTCTAGGCGAATACCATGGTCACCATCTTTTAATACACGATTTATCAACCAGCCTTTATCGAGGCTGCCCACATTGACGTGTAATAAATCGATTATTTCTTCCAATTGAGGACGTTTTTCCTGATCCAGAACCAATTTTATTTTCGGCAAATGACGTTTCTTCTCTTCGGAAGACAAAACGATACCAACAGCTCCATTTACCAGCTCAACAATCGTTCCAGGAGGATACGGCCCCATTAATTGGATAAATTCTAGTGCGTATTCCTCATCAAAATGTTTACCCCTTTCTCGGTAAATAATTTTCAATGCATCCAAGGTCGAACGAGATTTGTCATAACAACGATCACTTGTCATCGCATCAAAGGCATCAACAATACTGATAATGCGAGCATACTCAGATAACTCTCTGGCAAACAGTCCACGAGGGTAGCCATTGCCATCCATTCTTTCATGGTGATTAAATGCTGCATCAACTGCATGATTTAGTGTTCCTTCAGACTTCATCAACAACTTCCGCCCAATTTCAGGATGCTCCTTCATCACTCTAAATTCATCGTCTGTTAAGCGTGCTGGTTTATTTAAAATTTCATCTGGAATCTGCATTTTCCCAACATCATGTAGCAGCCCTCCCGTTCCAAGTCTGACTAAATCTTCCTTTTTCAGGCGTAAGTGCCGACCAAAAGCAATGGATAAAATAGAGACGTTCAGGCAATGCTCCATAGTGTAGTAATCCACGTGCTTAATTTTTGCCATCCACATCAAAGCACTAGGGTTACGTAAAATACTATCTACACAATCGGTAACAACCAGCTTAGCTGAACTTGTATCTAAGGCATTACCCAAACGAGCCTGATCAAGCAACCCCGAGACTGTGCTATGTGCTGCACGGTAAGCTTGGGTAGCAACCTTATGCTCTTCTTCTGCAAGTTTTTCAATGGGATGTTCTGGTTGGTCTAATCTGACCACTGATGAATCAACGGATTTTTTATTATCGTCTCTATTGCCACGAACATTTAGCCCGTGATCACTTTCTGTCAGTTTTCTCTTTGGTGGCTGAAAACCTGTATTAAATGGGTTCTTTTTAGCACCCCAATCTTGCCCACCTTGATCCACATAAACATACTGGCAATATTCACGAAGCTTTCTAAGTTCAGACAATGTCTTAATGGTAAAGCCCTGGAGTAAAAAAGGTGTTTCAAGCCAAGGGCGATCCAATTCAGCAACAAACATACCCAGTTTAAGCCCCGATGCCGGAACACGTTTGTAATTCGATCTATCAATAAATTTATTGGTCACAAAATACCCTTAATAACGGATAAGTTTTCTGCGCCTAATTACAGTTTTTTATTTAAAATGTTTCAAAATATATTTAAAAGCTCTCTAATAGAAACATTCTCTAAAAATAATAAAAGCACTAGAGGTGCTCTTTGATTACTTTCTGTAAAAAAGGCACAACTTCTTTTTCAAACCAAGGATTATTTTTTAACCATCGCTGATTCCTTGGCGATGGATGAACCAAAGGCAGAAAGCCCTTTGACAAAAACAACTCCCAGTTCTTGACCCGTTCCGTGAGCGTCTTGAATTTATCATTTAAATAATATGATTGGGCATACTGCCCTATTAATAGTGTTAATGCCACCTTCGGCAAATGGCTCAATACAGGTGCATGCCACTTCGGCGCACATTCATGTCTAGGAGGTAAATCACCAGATTTACCCTTCCCGGGATAACAAAACCCCATGGGCATAATGGCGATTTTCGACGGATTATAAAACTGCTCTTTATCCAAGCCCATCCACATCCTCAGCCTGTCGCCACTGGGGTCATTCCAGGGAATACCTGTGGCATGCACTCGGGTTCCTGGTGCCTGCCCAATGATCAAAATTTTTGCTGAGGGTTCAGCACTCAGTACAGGCCTTGGCCCCAGAGGAAGGTCTGAACAATGGGAACATGCTCTAATATCTGATAATAAATCAACAAGTGGTATCTCAGTGGGGGCTGTCATAAGAGCACTATTTACTCTCAACCCAATAGGTATTCAGTAAAAAGCCTCCTAATCCACCCAATGCAAACCATAAGGCCCAGCCACGCTCTGGAAGTGTTAGAAACACCCAGGCAATCCCTATCATGACCAGCAAAGATACCTTTGGAAGTAAAACTTTTGTATTGACTGACCCCTGATTATCATAAGGCCATAAGGTATTGATTAATGGAGGTATTACTACAAACATCACGCCTATCCAAACCAGATGAAACGCTACAAAAAGGGTATATAACGATGCAGCAGTGGCAGCTAACAGCCAACTATAAAAAATGATAGAAAATACTTTTTTCATTAATTGGCGACCTTATAAAACACCATTTTCAAACCTGATCAACAACACATACAACGATTAAGGCCTGATCATAAAGGAATTACCACAATGAGTAATAAAGCATCTGGCTAACTGCCCTCTAATACTTATTGCACCCTTATTCTTATTGCACCTTTATACTTATCGCTCCCATATAATAGGCCTTTATAGATAATTTATAGGTAGCAGGCTCTTTTGACTCAACTCGCATTCAATAATACCTTTTCCAAGCTAGGAGATGACTTCTTTTCTCACCTGAAACCCATGGGGCTTCCTGAACCTGTCTTAGTAAGTATCAACCCTCAAGCAGGACATTTACTAGGGTTGAAGACCTCGAAGCTTACACAAGACTGGTTTTTAGAATGGGCCAGTGGCAATAAAACCTTAACAGGTAGTGACCCTTTGGCCATGGTCTACAGTGGGCACCAGTTTGGGGGGTACTCTCCTCAGTTAGGAGATGGACGTGGTTTATTACTGGGTGAGGTAGAAGGCCCAGAGGGAAAGTGGGACATACACCTTAAGGGAGCAGGCAGTACGCCCTATTCCCGATTTGGTGATGGACGAGCGGTACTACGATCCAGCATTAGAGAGTACCTATGTAGCGAAGCCATACATGGGCTTGGCATTGCTTCCACACGGGCGCTCAGTATTACCATGGGGAAAGAACCCGTATATCGAGAATCTGTTGAATCAGCCGCTATGCTAATACGGCTCGCTCGCAGTCATGTTAGGTTTGGCTCGTTTGAATATTTTCACCATACACAAAGGCCAGATTTGGTAAAGAAACTGGCTGATTATGTCATTGAGCAGCATTTACCAGATGTTCAGGGCGACAGTGACCAATATCTGAGTCTCTTTCGGCATTCAGTACACAGTACGGCAAAACTCATTGCACAGTGGCAAGCCGTCGGTTTTGCTCACGGAGTGATGAATACTGACAATATGTCTATTATTGGTGAAACCATGGACTACGGCCCTTTTGGTTTCCTCGATGCCTATAACCCTGATTTTATCTGTAACCATTCCGATACTGGTGGGCGTTACTCTTTTAAACGACAACCAATGATTGGATTATGGAATTGCAATGCCTTAGCTAACGCACTTACTAGCCTGATACCAGTGGAAGAACTCAAACAAATTTTGGAAGAATACGAGCCATTATTTTTAAAAATATTACTCAAATTACATTGCCAAAAACTGGGTTTATATGAACAGAATTCTGATGATCAAATACTAATTGATTCTTTACTTGAAAGCATGACTGAGAACCAAGTTGACTACACCATATTTTTTAGGAATCTTTGTTATTTTGATGATAAAGCATTTGATGAAAATAGCAGTGAAAATGACACTAGCTATACCAATCTAAGGGACCTTTTTTTAAATCGAGAAGCTTTTGATAGTTGGGCCAAAAAATATCGTGATCGCCTAGGAAAAGAAAATACAAAAACAGCTGACCGTAAAGCTAGCATGCTAAAAACAAATCCAAAATATGTTTTTCGTAACTACATGGCAGAAATTGCTATTCGTAAAGCACAGGATGAGCAAGACTACAGCGAAACAGATCGACTCTTAGCACTACTGCAATCACCCTTTGATGAACACCCTGATTGCGAGGAATATGCCAAGCACCCACCAGCATGGAGCCAGAAACTGAGCGTTAGTTGCTCCTCATAAAGACGACGATTTCATCGCAATGGGCTGGGCAATGAAATCATCAGACCTTTATTTAGCTATCTACATTCACTTATCTGCGATTGCCTGCCTACTACGAACCCAGACCTTCGACATAAAGGTAGTCATATCCCAACCAAATAAATACAGTACAAAGCACCAATGTTATTAACATCGCAGGGGTTCCTTTCCGGAACCACAAAGCTGGGGTTATGGCCAATGCAGGATTTCCTGTTTGTTTAGCTAACCGCTCCGAAATAGTAACAATATAAACATTAGCCGTTGAACCTATATGGGAACCATTCCCACCCATACCGACGCCCATAGCCAGAGCCCACCACATAACACTTACATTCACCCCCTGATGCTGTAATCCGGCCAACACCGGTATCATTGCAGCAGTAAATGGTATGTTGTCTATTAGTGCAGAGAGAATGGCAGCAACCCACAGTAACAACAATGCAGCACCGAGAGGATGTTCAATTATTAATGGTTTAAATTGTTCGCCAATAATTTCCAATAAACCACTTTGCTCAACTCCTCCAATAAGAATAAATAGCGAAATAAAAAACATGAGCAAAGGGGTTTCAATATGGCTTGTAACACTGTCCAAATCTACTTTTCGTGATAGAAAAACCAATATAGTTAATGCCGTTGCAGCCACCATCCAGGGTTCCCAACCCAGCTGCTGGTGGTAGATAAATAGTACAACCATTAGTCCCATCACCAACAAGGATTTTTGCCAGAGGCGTTTATTTTTGTAACGAGCCTTGGATTCAAATTCAAGTGTGTGCTTATTGGACAATTCTTTTGGAAATAAATATTTCATTGCAAACAATATAGCTAGCCAAGCAATAGTTACTGGCGGACCCATATGAATAAAAAACGTATTGAAATCAATCCCAGCTGAAGAGCCAATCATTAGATTAGGAGGATCTCCCACTAATGTCGCGACCCCTCCAGTATCTGACAACAATGCAGCCGCTAACAAATAAGGGATCGGTGAAATTTTCATCGCCTGGCAAATAAGGATAATTAATGGTCCAAATATGATTACCGTCGTTACATTATCCAATAACAGAGAAATGACGGTTACAGTGGTACCCATAAAAATAAGAAGTCGCATAGGCGACCCATCACTTTTCTTGGCCAAATACTCGGCCATGTACTCAAACCCACCAGTGCTGATCATAATGGATACGACTATCATCATAATCGCTAGCAGAAAAACAACATTCCAGTCGATAGCATGTAACGCTTGTTCAGGAGAGTAGAAGCCGTATATCTGCCCAGCAATAATCACTGCCCCAGCACCAGCCATAGCAAACTTAGCACGGTTATAACCATGCACATGTTCAGTAAAAATCCCAAGGAAAGTCAGCACTAAAATTGCCCCAGCAACAATCATTGGATTTGTTAATTCAAGCATTAGAATATCTCTAAAATAAAAATGGGATAAAACTTGCTTGACCATGCCTTTCTTTAATCGGCAATGAGCATCAAAGTCACCCTAGCGCTTAGGGTGACAGCAAGTAATGGATTAACGTGCAGAAATAGAAATGAATTAGGCCGGGGGAGCCCTAATGCTATAAGTGACAGAATTATTTTTAGATTTTTCATCATGGTTCGATGAATAAGTTTTGGTAACAAAGATACCAAACTGATGTGACGTAGACTCAACATAAAGACTAGAGGAGTCTTCACCTTCATCCACATCGCTTACATCCAACTGAAGAAAGCTCAAGTTAGACGTATGGTTCAATAAAGGTGAGGATACCGCCTCAGCACTAACCATCAGTGTGGCTGTGATTAGTAGAGAAAGAATTAAGAAGTTATTCAACAACGGTATCCGTGAAAAGCTATCAATATATAGGAATCCAGTGAATTATAGACTATTGAGAAATGTAAGTAAGATCAGCAGTGCTAAATTTGACTATGTTCTGCCCTGATTTAACTATACTGATTGAAGAAAGATCCCTCATTTCCTTTTTATGCGTGTTTCTATTCTTATTCATTTTATCTTTTTCGGGCCAACGTCAAACCATCGGCAATGGGCACCATACTGATATCCACCCGGTCATCGGATAACAACTGCTGATTAAAAGCCCTGATCGCACAGGTATCCACATCCTGTTTTTGTGTGTCTACCACCGCGCCATCCCAAAGAACATTATCTACAGCGATTAACCCTCCGGGTCTTAGTAACGTCAAACAAAGTTCAAAATACTCGCAGTAGTTTTCTTTGTCTGCATCAATAAACGCAAAATCGAAACTTGAGTTTTTACCACTATTAATAGCCCTTTTTAGGGTTTCGGTTGCAGGTGCCAAATGTAAATCAATTTTGTCTTCGACTCCGGCTTGCTGCCAATAACGACGAGCCACGGAGGTATATTCTTCACTGATGTCACAGGCCAAAATCTGGCCGTTATCCGGCAGCGCCATGGCCACAGCCAATGCACTGTAACCCGTATAAACACCTACCTCGATAGTGTTTTTGGCATCGATCAGCTGGACTAACAGAGCCATAAACTGACCCTGCTCCGGTGCAATCTGCATATTGGCGGTGGGCAACTGCGCTGTTTCTTGCCGAAGGGCTTTTAGGGTTTCTGATTCACGAAGAGAAGAATCCAGCAGGTATTGGTGCAGGGTATCCGTCAAATTAATCGATTTATTCGACATGGAAACCCTACTCCGTATTTTCTTGCTTGGGTAACTCAGCAATCGGTATTTCTTCTTTACCACTGTGATCACCACCACCCAACATCACACCAATCCAACGGGTGTCGTCATCATTTTCAAGGGCAATCTTCACCATAATCGTCAGTGGTATCGAGAGCAACATGCCCACAGGCCCTAATATCCAGCCCCAGAATACCAATGATAAGAAGACGACTAACGGCGACAGGTTCAGCCCCTTTCCCATCCAGCGCGGCTCTAATACGTTACCTACTACCACATTCACCACAACATAACCGACAGCCACTAACCCCGCAGAAAAAGGTCCAAGCTGAATCAATGACAGCAGTACCGCTGGCACAGCGGCAATAATAGAACCAACGGTAGGAATAAAATTAAGTAAAAAGGCGATGAGCCCCCACATAATTGGATAGTCCACACCCAGTATCCACAACCAGATAATGACCAAGATACCCGTTAGTAAACTAAGCAATGATTTAATGCCCAAATAACTATGAACACTTTCAGCAAATCGTGCTAATCCTTCATTGGTATTATCTTTAACAGTCGGAGCACCATGGTGTCTGGCAGCTTGTAACTTTTCACTGAAACCTACTTCTTCTGCCAGAATAAAAACCACCGTCAATAAAATCATGAACGCATTGGTCATGACATTACCGAATGAAGCCAAAGTATTACCCGCCAACTGCATTACTGCACCCGGGTCAAAGCTTTGCTTCATCTGGTCCATATCCAAAGCTACTCCCTGGTCGCTTAGCCAGTGAAGTAATCCTCCACTCATTTCTTGAAGCCTTACCTGATATTCAGGTAGGTTTTGGCGAAAATCGACGATCGAAGCTCCCACTAAAATGCCAATAAGCCAACCGACCAATACCACCAAGCTGATAATCAAACAGATGGCCAAGCCATTGGGCACTTTTTGTTTTTTTAGCCAAGCCAATAATGGGGAAAAGATCAGAGCAATAAAAACTGACAGTAAGAATGGCACTAATAAGGTTTCAGCTGTTTTAATACCCGCAACAACAACGACGAATGCTGCGGCGACAAGGAGCCCTCGGGCCATCGGTGAATATTCCTTGCTCATTTAGCTTCTCCCGTTAATTCTGCCAATAGATTTTTCACTTCTTCGATTCCTTTTTCGGTCAGCAAGTGTTTTGACTTAATTGAACTGGAACCACCGATATATTCATGTTCACTTATTTCACTACAGCGCATACGAATAGCCTCAAGTTCATCATTATGTCTGATTGGCATCCCTAGAAACACCTCCCAGTCATTGTCAGTTGCTTTCCCTTCAATAACCAAGTTCAAGAGTGCAACAATATTAGTTTTTTCCAACCGATAAACGGGTGGTGCAATTTTTATGAAGAAAATGATCGCAAATAGGACAAAGAGAAACGTAAGAAAAAGAGTAAGAAGAAAGTT
>JAJFKD010000107.1 GCA_021773405.1 Porticoccus sp. | reverse complement strand
ATCAACTTTATTCACTACTTGGCGCAACAGAGTGCCATTTTTCATGTAGTTGAAGGCATCGCTAAAGGCTTCTTTGGCAACAAAGCCACGAGGGTTGCTGGTGGGGGTTGCATGTAGGTTTTTTAAGGTGGGAAACAGCTTACCGTTAACAAATTCCAGCATTCCTTCGCCGGTAATCCCTTCTTTATCGCTTGCCCAGTTACGCCAGAGAAGTTCTTCGGGGATTGGCGACTCGTATTCATCGCTCATCAACTCCAGCTCTTCTTCTTGAGCATCGAAGATTTTCAGGAATAAAATCCAAGCCATTTGACCTATGCGTTGAGCGTCGCCATCGACGCCGGCATCTTTACGCATGATGTCTTGAATGGATTTGACGATATTGGATACGGACATAAATTACTTCTCGACAGACAACATGTTCATAATTAAGCGAATAAGTGTGTCTTTTTGTTTTGGGTCTGACTCGGCTACCAGCAGTGTCAATGCTGCCAAGCCTGTGTCATTGATAATGGGTTGCCCCTGGCTGTTCAATAAACGGTTATTGCGATGCAGAAAGTCTACAAACAGATAGGCGCCCGAACGCTTATTGCCATCGGCAAAGGGGTGGTTTTTCACCACAAAATACAACAGATGCGCAGCCTTGCTTTCAATTGTTGGATACGCCGCTTCACCAAAGGCACTTTGATCCAAATTGCCCAGTAGTGCACCCAAACCATCTCCACGGGGTTTGGCAAAGAGGTCTGTAGCTTCTCCACGTTCGACAAGATTCATTTTTAGCTGTGTCAGTAATTGACTAGCTTCCTTTTTGGTAAGGAGTACGCCGCCTTTCTCGCCGACGGGTTCGATAAGCAAGCCTTCGTCATAGCGTTGCAACCATAAAAATGTTTGGGTATAGCGACTAACAATTTCAACCAGCCCACGCCCAGCATCAGCTATTAATTCAGGGTTGGACGCTGCTTTTTGTACTAACTGTAAAGCGGCCTCCAATTCTTGGGCATTTTCTTCAAACCGCTGTTGATTAAGGGTGTAGCCGCGAGTTAAATGCTCTTTAAGTAATCTGGTCGCCCATTGGCGAAATTTAACGCCTTGCTGGGATTTGACCCGGTAGCCCACAGAAATAATCATGTCGAGAGAATAATATGCAACAGGCTTATCTGAATTAGCAATATGCATTTTTTGCATATTGGTTTCCTTTTCCAGTTCACCATCCTTAAACACATTGCGAATATGCCGAGAAATCACAGACTGATCACGTTCAAACAACATAATCATCTGGGCTTGGCTTAACCAAACAGTGTCTTGTTTAAGCTGTACCTGAATATCTCCAGTTTCACTTTCAAATATCGCTATTTCAGTCATCACTATCCATCCTTGTATAGCTGTAACTCTAATTCATTAATGGCTTGCTCATAGGCTGGCTTGCCACCAAAACAATTAATAATTTCTATGGGTCGCCCCATTGCGCTGAAAGGCTGAACCTTAAGCACTGCAACGTCTTCTATTGGAGCAATACCTTCGTCTGCATATTTTTCCAGTAAGGCATCCAGCACCTTGCGGGCTTGTTCTCCGTATTTGGTAAATACATCGCGCTTGCGAACGTTATCAGCACGTTCCTTCCGCGTTAGTGGCGGTTGGCCATAAACCACATGACAAATAAGGTCGAAGGCACCATAGTCTTTGCCGACTTCATATTCTAAGGCCTGCCAGAGGACACCCTGCTCTTCTAGCTCTTTAATAACTGCTTGTTTTTGGTCTGAGCTATTCCACTTGCGTAAAAAGTCATTAAGGGTGGCGAATTCCTGCTTCACCGTTTTGGTGGTGTAGTCTTTTAGGGATTCAGTAATCAGTTTGCCATCACTGCCAATGTATTGAACCCGCTCTGAAAGTACTTTTACATCGACACCTTTAACAAGGTATTTTGCAGGCCGTTCACCAACACCACTTTCACCGTTGTTTGGCCCATCTGGGTATTTACCATCGGGACCAATATGTTGGCCTTTATCATCTTGCGGTACTGTTGAGCTACCCGCTGATGGTTCATAAACCACTTCTGCTTCACCATCAAAGGCTGGATCGGCAAACAGCTCCGTGGCCTTTTTGAAGTCCATAATGGTAAACCAGAGCTTGTTGTAGTCTTCGTTGATACGAGTGCCGCGACCAATCACTTGTTTGAATTTGGTCATGGATTGTATGTTTTGATCCAGCACGACCAATTTACAGGTAACAGCATCTACCCCTGTACTCATTAATTCTGATGTGGTGGCAATAACCGGGTAGGCTTGCTCAGGGTCGATAAAGTTATCCAGCTCTGCTTTCCCTTCAGTGTCATCGCCCGTTATTTTCATCACATATTTGTTGTTTTTCGCTACTTGCTCCGGGTTTTCATTCACTAAAGCCTGGCGCATACGATTGGCGTGGTCGATGTCTTGGCAAAAGACAATAGTTTTAGCCATTGGATCGGTGGCTTTAAGATGGTCACTCACGATTTTAGCGACTAGTTGAGTACGCTCTTCAATAACCAATGTTCGATCAAAGTCTTTCTGGTTGTAGATACGATCTTCTATCAATTCACCATTTTTATCGTATTGACCAGCCGTCGGTCGCCAGCCCTGTAGGTCTTTATCAAGATCAATACGTACTACTTTGTACGGTGCCAAGAAGCCATCTTCGATACCCTGTTTAAGTGAATAGGTATAAACCGGATCACCGAAATAGGTTATGTTGGAGACTTCTTCCGTTTCTTTGGGGGTGGCCGTTAGGCCGATATGAGCTGCACTGCTGAAGTAGTCCAAAATTTCACGCCAGGCTGAGTCATCTGCCGCACTACCACGATGGCACTCGTCAATGACGATTAAATCGAAGAACTCAGGGGTAAAGCTCTTGTAGGCTTTTTGCTCTTCTTCTGGACCTGTAATGGCCTGATAGAGCGATAAAAAGATTTCGTAGGAGGTATCAACCTTTCGCCCGGTAATCTTGGTCATAGCACTACCAAAGGGCTTAAAGTCGTTGGTTTTAGTTTGATCCACCAGAATATTGCGATCAGCCAGGAATAAAATGCGTTTTTTGATTCCTGACTTCCATAAGCGCCAGATAATTTGAAAAGCGGTGTATGTTTTACCTGTACCCGTAGCCATCACTAATAGGGCTCTATCTTGCCCTTTGGCGATAGCTTCTACCGTCTTGTTGATAGCATGCATTTGGTAGTAGCGTGGCGACTTACCGCTGCCATCTTCATAGTATCCTTGGGTAATAGTTGCCAGCTCATTAGGTTGATATCCCTTCCACTGCTGATATTTAGCCCAAAGCTCTTCATGAGTTGGGAATTCATCAAGGGAGATCTCTTGCTCAACACTGGGAAAAAGCCCGGTTTTGTCGTGAAAGATAAAGCCATCACCGTTGGAACTAAACACGAAAGGTACTTCTAGCAAATCAGAATATGCTAACCCTTGTTGCATACCGGCTGCGATGGGAAGCGTATTCTTCTTTGCCTCAATTACTGCCAATGGAAAGTTGGGCTTGTGATAAAGCACAAAATCAGCTCGCTTACCTTTGCTTCGAGCTCCCATTTGGCCTCGCACAATGACACGGCCTGCCGTTAGGGGTACTTCTTCTAGAACTTGGGTGTGGATATCCCATCCAGCTTGCTTGATAGCGGGGAGAATGTATTTAGTGCAGATGTCCCTTTCCGTTAGTTTTTTCTTATCCATATTCAATCTGCACACTATTGTTTATTTTATTGGGTGACTAGGCGCACTAATCCATCAAAAAATTGGAGCTTACTATACCACTGACATAAAGCACTTGGTGAGCATTAAAGTATAAGCATGATCTCAATGACTTAAGCCGTGTAATACAGCTTGAGGTGGGAAGTGTGTACGGGTCCTTCCTCAGTGCTTTTGATCACCGGGAGGTGCGATGAGCGCGGTGAAACAGTAATTTTTAGGGGGGTAAGGTGCTCCACAGTACTGTTTAATAAAATCGCTGAAACTATTATTCACCATGGGTTTCATGGATTATTAAGAGTTTGAGACATGTACATCAGGTACAATTAGTATGTACATGTCTGCCTGATTGACCTCAACCAACAAACCAATAATTAATCGTGATGTATAGGGGGTATATTTAAACCCATACCAACTAATATTAATATTTATCAAATAGTTAGATTTATAATATGTGAGAGGGCTCTGTACCAAATAACAAGCCTCACCTTTTTAGGTGGGGTTTTTTGTTTGTGTTTTAGTGGTCAGCGAGAAGCGGCATTCCAGTTCGACCAGCTGCGAAGCCATCAGGGGGAGTAAAGCGACGGCGGGGTAAAGCCCCGAAAAGCATCACCAAGATGCTTTGAGTCAGTCCGGCCTCTGGTACCATACAAAAAATCCCAGTTAACCATTTATAGTCAACCGGGATTTTTATTTATACAGCTTGATTCTAGCCACTTTAATATATGCTATTTTCCACAATAGCCATTACACATATTTCTTCCAACCACCCAAATGGGTAATCTCTTCTGCGCCGTCAATTCCACTGGGCTCACAGATAAATCCACTGACCCACCGACCATCCACCAACTCTAACTTTCCAATCCCTAAGGGAGCTGGAATATTGGCAACAAAACTACCAAATTCACTTGCAGGGAGTGTCCACACCTCAACAGCAATCTGGCCACCTTGATCAGAATCTCGGATTAATCCAGGTCTAAATGGGGGCCCGCCAGACAAAGCATACATACGATAGGATTTAGCTGTGAATGTTGTTTCCGACAGTATTCCTCCTCGTTCCCGTAATTGCCAGTTAAGAGGAAGACCATCAAGATGTGCACCGCAAACAGCAACATCAATGAATTCTGAGTCACCAACTGGATTAGTCTCCGGCATTATTTCCGATTGATCACCCAAGCCCTGAGGCAGAGGACATATCTGTTGGATACGATTAGCAATGGACAGTAACGCACGGTCAGAAAACACAGGTCCGACCAAGGTCACACCAAACGGCAGTCCTTTCTCAGTCAATGCAGTGGGTACCGCCACAGATGACATATCGAACAAGTTCATGAAGTTGGTGTAGTAGCCTAACTCACTGTTGTGCTTGATCGGTTCAGCCAGCATCTCTTCGATGCTAAATAACCGCCCAGCAGTGGGTGTAAGCAAACAGTCAAGTGATTGTAATTGAGCCATCCCCTGTTGCTTTAGAGCTTCCAGTCGGTACTGTGCCTTGAACAAATCGGTAGCGAGAGCACTACCGCCCGGCTCAACAATGGTTCGAATGACTGGCAATAGCGCCTCAGGTTGATCCTCGATCAGCGACTGAATGGCCAAATAGCGTTCACTAACCCAAGGCCCCTCATAAAGTAATTGAGCTGCTTCATTAAAGGGCTGATAATCGATTTCAATCAGCTCGATGCCATCCACAACCAGTTTATCGAGAGTCTCTTGATATGCCTGAGCGTATGCCTCATCACCGAAGAACCTTAGCTGGGTTTTAGGAATGACCCCAATTCTAATCACGCCTTCGCGCAAACCATAGTGGCGGGCTTGGTTACCATAAGGGTTCGCACGACTGTAACCGTCGTCCATGTCATACCCCTCAGCGCAGGCTAGCACCTTGTTGGCGTCGGTACTGTTCAAAGCAAAGATGCTGATACAGTCAAGACTACGGCAAGCAGGCACTAACCCGGTTGCCGATAGTAACCCCCTACTCGGTTTAACTCCGACTAGATTATTGAAACAAGCTGGCACCCGACCAGATCCAGCAGTATCAGTGCCCAAGCTAAACGAGGCTAGCCCTAATGCCACAGAAACTGCTGAGCCTGAACTGGAACCCCCGCTGATGTACGCAGGATCAAAGGCATTTTTACAAGGACCCCAAGGTGATCGAGTACCATTAAGGCCAGTGGCAAACTGATCCAGATTAGCTTTACCCACTGGGATAGCACCTGCGGCAATCAGTTTCTGTACCACATGCGCAGAGACTTTCGGGGTATAACAGAATGCTTCACAGCCGGCTGTTGTCGGAACGCCAGCCAGATCAATGTTGTCCTTGATCACGAAGGGAATTCCCCAGAGCGGGCTTTCGGCCATCGGTTTATCTGCCAAAGCATCCAAATAAGGTTGTTGCTCGGCCGCACTCAGTTGATGAATCCAAATATTATGCTCGGTATATTGCAGAGAACGCTGGCGAATATCGTCCATTACTGCCGCTGGCGTCATAGTATTATCAGTGTAGGCGCTGCGTAACGCGTCAATTGACATAGAATTTTTCATTACTTTAATTCTCTTCTGTTATTTGTTCTAAAATGATCAGCGCTTGACCTGCATTTACCCGATTTCCGGCCTTGAGTAACACATGGCTGATGACGCCATCGCAAGGTGCCTGAACGGTAATCTCCATCTTCATCGATTCAAGAATCAACAAGGTGTCACCTGCCTTAACGCTATCACCCAAGGTGGATTCTGTTTGCCAGACACTCCCAGAGACAGGACTATCCACTACGATACTTTCCTCTGGCCAGCTGACTGTCGTATCGCTGGCCACTTGCTCAGGTGCTTCATAGTTAAACTGACCGGTGGCATGCCACTGGGCCAGCTCTTGCTCAAAGGCAGTGTTACGATGCTGTTTGAATTGCTCGATCTCGACTTTATTACTCGCCAACGACCGTTCGTATTCGGACAAACTAAACTCGCTTTGTTCGATCCTTAGTGAATAACGCCCTTGGGGGAAATCACGCCTAATTTTCTGCAACTCATCGTGACTGACTTCGTAGAAACGAATTTGGTCGAAGAAACGTAACAGCCAGGGCTGTTCGAACTCTTTGGTCTGACGATAACGATTCCACATCTGCAGGGTACGACCGACAAACTGGTATCCGCCCGGTCCCTCCATACCGTAGACACAGAGGTAGGAACCACCGATTCCCACCGAGTTTTCCGCAGTCCATGTTCTGGCAGGGTTATACTTGGTCGTCACCAAGCGATGCCTTGGATCAACAGGTGTGGCCACCGGAGCACCGAGATAAACATCCCCCAAGCCCATAACCAGATAGGAAGCATCGAACAGCACCTGCTTGACGTCATCAATACTATCCAAGCCGTTAATTCGGCGGATAAACTCCAGGTTACTAGGACACCAAGGGGCATCCTGGCGCACCGATTGATCATATTTTTCAATCGCTTGCTGACACGCTTTGTCATCCCATGACAATGGGATATGTACTACCCGTGAGGGTACGGTGAGCTGGTCAAGCTGTTGACTTAGTGTTGCCTCGGCCAGTTTCAGGTGGGTTAACAGGGCTGCATGATTCAGTACCTGACTATCAAAATGAATCTGTAGCGATCTAATCCCCGGCGTTAGCTCATTCAAACCAGCAATGGGATTAAGCTCTAACCATTGCATCAACGCGTGGGCACGAAAACGCAACCGGATATCGAGCACTTGCTCGCCATATTCCACCAACAAAAAGTGATCTCCTGCCGCCCGGTAGACGACTTTCTCACCGTAAGTATCAGCTTCAAATTGCGCCAGTATGGGTGATTTCGGCGTAATCGCCTGGTATGAATATGGCCGCTCTGCCAGCGACTCCAGTTGCCGCTGCTGGGCTGCTTCCAAAGCGATAGCATCCTCAATTGACACTGCCACGAAACGCAGTGTGTCTCCAGAACGCAGCTGCCCCAACTTCCAAAGGTCGGCACTTATCACCGTCGCAGGACAAACAAAACCTCCCAGTGAGGGACCATCAGGACCTAGGATCACAGGCATATCACCAGTGAAATCAATGGTGCCGAAAGCGTAGGCATTATCATGAATATTGGAGGGGTGTAGACCGGCTTCACCGCCATCTTTCCTGGCCCACTGGGGCTTCGGCCCATTCAACCTCACCCCTGTCCTGCTGGAGTTATAATGCACCTCCCATTGGGTATCGAAGAACTGGGTGATGTCTGCGTCGGTGAAAAAATCTGGCGCGCCGTGGGGACCATAGATCACCCGGAGTTCCACCTGGTTGCCCAGCGCGGGAACCAGTGCCGGATCATATACCCGGGGCATGGCCATTCCTGCCTTGCCTTTATCACCGTCGACCTCGGCATT
>JAJFKD010000106.1 GCA_021773405.1 Porticoccus sp. | reverse complement strand
TCTTCTCTTGAGTTGGGTCACTGCTGTGACTATTACCCCTTTACTTTGTGTGATGTTTTTAAAGCAGCCTGAAAAAAGCAGCGAACCGAGAGATCCCTATGCTGGTGGCTTTTATGCCATGTATAAAGGCTTTTTAAAACTTTGCATTCGCCTAAAAGCGATCACATTATTGGTAGTGGTCAGTTTATTTGTTGCTTCTCTTTGGGGCTTCCAATTTGTTGAGCAAAGTTTTTTCCCACCGTCGACACGCCCGCAAGTTATGGTTGATCTGTGGCTACCACAGGGTACACATATTAAAGAAACTGAAAAATTGGCTAGTGCTGTGGGCGATTATGCTAGGCAGCAGGAGGGCGTTACTCATGTGACGTCATTGGTCGGTAAAGGCGGCTTACGTTTCTTGTTGACATACACACCAGAAAAAACAAATAACTCTTACGCTCAACTACTGGTTGATGTTGAGAGCCCTGATGTTATGAATGACCTTCTGCTTAATATGGAGGCTCATATTAAACAGAATTACCCCAATGTATTGGGGTATGCATCCAAATTTCAGTTAGGGCCAGGTAGTACTGGGAAGATACAAGCAAGGCTAAGTGGGCCGGACCGGAATGAACTGAGAGGGCTGTCTGAGCAAGTAAAAGCAATTTTGAATGCTAACCCAAATGCTAAAGCGATTCGGACGGATTGGCGCCAGCGTGTCAAGGTCGTCAGACCAATTGTGGCGGAAAAACAAGCTAACCTGAATGGCATTACTCGGCCAGATATTGCCAGGGCTTTATTGGAAGGATTTCAGGGTGAACGTGTTGGAGTTTACCGGGAAAATGATTTATTACTGCCGATTATTTTACGTGCAGAAGAGATCAACCGCTCAGATATCTCAAGTTTGAATAATCTTCAAATTTGGAGCCCTGCTGCTGGAGAGATGATCCCGTTGCGTCAGGTTGTGTCGGGCTTTGAAACAAAATTTGAAGACGAAATTATCATGCGGAGAGACCGCAAGCCGACAATTACGGTTTATGCCGATCCAATAGCTGGCCCAGCAAGTGTCCTATTTACCCAAGTCAGGCCTCAAATTGAGGCAATTGAGTTACCTTCGGGCTACGAAATGGAATGGGGGGGAGAGTATGAAGATTCAGGCAATGCCCAAGCTGGCTTAGTGGCAAGCCTTCCAATGTTCGTTATGGTCATGGTATTGATCACCATCTTGCTATTTAACTCACTGCGCCAGCCGCTGATTATCTGGTTGGTAGTTCCATTGGCATTGATTGGTGTCACGGTAGGTTTATTATCCACTAATCAACCGTTTGGCTTTATGTCATTGCTGGGTTTTCTTAGCCTTATGGGCATGCTGATTAAAAATGCCATTGTGTTAATCGATGAAATTGTTTTGCAGAGCAGCGAGGACAAAGATTTAATTACTGCAATTGTAGATTCAGGAACCAGTCGATTAAGGCCTGTTGCAATGGCCGCATTAACGACAGCCTTGGGTATGATTCCATTGATTTTTGATGCGTTTTTCGTTGCCATGGCTATTACTATTATTGCAGGTTTGATGTTTGCTACTTTGCTGACAATGATTGTTGTCCCTGTGCTTTACGCAACATTTTATAAAACTGAGTAAATAGTAGGCTGGTTAATAAGGTGGTCACTACATTGTTTTCGCTGCTGGTTAAAATGGTTTGAAATAAACTATGCTAAAAAAAGTATCAGTTTTGACTTTGTGTTTATTCATGCTAGGTTTAGGTTTTTCTGCCTTAGCTCAAGATTCTAACCAACGTCTAAAATTTACTGTTGTGGCATTAAGTAAAGAGTCGGATATACGCCAGAGTTTTGAAAATGAATTGGTTAAAAATTTAAAAGCTAACCAATACAATGCAGTTGCCAGCCATTTATTAATTGCTGATTTGCCCGATTTTAGTAAGCCCGATGTTTACAAAAGGCTTCGAGAAAAAGGTATTCAGGGTGTTTTGTTATTAATGCCAATTGATGTGGGAGAACAGGCCAGCATTAAGTCCGCTCAGCAAAGAGTTTGGTCTACAACCTATGATTCCATAGAGGCATTTGTAAACGGTTATCGGGGTGGTAATTTTAATACGCAGGCTGTGGTGCAAGTGTCTGGTTTTTTGATAACCGATAATAAATCATCTAATTTTTGGCAAGGTGTTATTTGGTTAGACGATACTGTTAAAACACGTCAGGAAGGGATAGAAAAACTGTCAGGGCTTGTGCTATCTAACCTCAATGCATCAAGAGCATATCTTCGAAAACTGCTAGGGCTTGAACCCCTAAACTGATTTTAATTCCTATAAAGTGGAGCAAAAAACTACCGACCAGTAATCTTATTTTCTTTTATATATTAGGTGGTTACGCTTTCTGGTGGTTCAAGGTTAAGTTTGCTAATGGCTAATACCGCTTGTGTTCTAGACCTCACGCCAAGCTTTCTAAAAATGGCTGTCATATGAGCTTTTATAGTGGCTTCGGTAACATCAAGTTCATAGGCTATCTGTTTGTTAAGCAACCCCTCCGCCAACATGGTTAACACCAGGTATTGTTGTGGCGTTAATGACGCAATACCCTCCATTAATTTACATTCATCTTCACTGACTGGCGTACTTTCGGTGGCGTGTTCTGGCAGCCATACATTGCCACTTAAAGCGGACTGAATGGCTTTTTGAATTTTTTCTATGTCAGACGATTTAGGGAGAAAACCTTTTGAGCCAAACTCAACTGCTCTTTGCATAATTTCTGGTTTTTCATTGGCTGATACAACAAGAACGGGTAAGTCGGGAAATTGCCCTTTGACATAAGCCAGTGCACTAAAGCCATGGGCGCCGGGCATATGTAAATCCAGCAAAACCAAATCTGTATCAGGATGATCAGCTAATTTTATTTGTAAGCTGGCCATATCCTGAGCTTCTACAATATCTGAATTTTCATCCAGTGTTTGTAATACCTGGCATATAGCATTTCTAAAGAGTGGGTGGTCGTCAGCAACAATATATTTAGACATATTATTATTTTTCTCCCTTCGGATTGATGTTAGTCGTCTCTTTAAATACTGGCAAGGTTTTCAGTTTTTTTTCCAAATTTATTGCTATCTCATTAGACATTAGTCGAACAAAACTACCCAAATCGACCTTGGTCGCATACCAGATGAGGGGTATTTGCGTAAATCTGTCAGTGTCACAGATTTATTTAATGGGAGAGTAACAATGTTGACAACGGTAAGAGGGTTCAACAAGAAGACAAAGTTGATAGCAGCAGGGGTTATGTTTCCGGCACTGACTTTTTCAAGTCAGCTGATGGCAACAACCAATGATGAGCTATCAGCAAAAATTAAGATGCTGGAATCTCAGCTCACTCAGCTACAACAGCTGGTCACTGAGCAGGGGCAAAAGCAGCAAGAAATTGCCACTGTAGTCACTAAAAAGGCCGATTCTCCGGTTTCAGGCTCTAAATTCACCTATGGTGGCTTCGTTAAATTTGATGCCATGCAGAGTGATTATTCTGGGGGTGAAAGAGCCTCTGCAGGTATTGGGGATGAGATTCTGGTTCCCTCAACTATTCCAGTTGGTGGGGATGATGGTGCAACTCGGTTTGATGCCCACGTAAAAACCTCACGATTTTGGCTTAAGACTGTCACTCCAACTGATATGGGTAATATAAGAACCCACTTTGAGATGGATATGCTTACAGCCGATGGGGATGAGCGTATTTCTAATTCGTCGCATTCCCGAATTCGCCACGCCTACCTGGCTTGGGACTATGACGATAATTCTTCACTATTGTTGGGGCAAACCTGGAGTACTTTTATGAGTACGGCAGTGTTGCCTGAAGCAGCAGATTTCATTGGTCCTACCTCTGGCGTTATCTTTAACCGTCAAACCCAGGCACGTTGGAGTCATAAACTGGACAACGGTGACAAGATTCACTTGGCATTGGAAAACCCATCTACAGGCACTATCGATGGCGGCGGCGGTATATCAGGTAATAATTTTGATGATAACAGCGTGCCAGATTTTGTAGCCCGCTATGACGGTAGCGTTGGTAATTTTTCCTATAACGTCGCTGCATTAGCTCGTCAGATTGCCTATGACACGGGCACAGCAGATGAAGATAAATTTGGCGCAGCATTCAGCTTGTCTGGCAAGTATGTGTTTGGGAATGGCGATGACCTTAAGATGCAGATTAACCACGGTAACCTAGGTCGTTATATCGCATTACAGGCATTCCGTGATGCTGCAGTGGAAGCTGATGGAGACTTGGATTTGTTGGATGTAACAGGTGGTTTTATTGCCTACCGTCACCTCTGGTCACCAAAGCTACGTAGTACATTCTCCTATGCAATGAGTAGCGCCGATAACTCTAATGATGTCGCGGATACCAATACCGAGGAAGTCAGCAATTACTCGGCTAACCTATTCTATTCACCCACTAAAAAGCTTTCATTCGGTGTTGAATTTATGAAGGCAGAGCGTGAGCTGGAAAATGGTGATGATGGCGATCTGAAAAGAGTTCAATTCACCGGTAAATATGTGTTTTAAAAGCTTTTCATAGTTAACGGGTTTTTAGTTAAAAGTACTGACTTGTTTAGACCAAGGTTGCAGAGACATAAATACTCAAACTGTTATGTTGGTTAGGGTCAAAAATTAAAAAGCTAATTTAAAAGATAAAACTAATTTAAAAAATAGTGCTTTAAAAGATATTTTTTAAAGGATAAAAACAGGAGTAATAATCATGAGCTTCCAAACTGATGAGCATGCCAAAGCCTACTGGAAGGAGAACCTGCGTTTGCTGGTTGTCTTGCTAGTGATTTGGTTTGTTGTTTCATTCGGGTTTGGCATTCTGTTGGTTGAGCCGCTAAACAGCATCCCGCTGTTTGGCTTTAAGCTCGGCTTCTGGTTTGCCCAGCAAGGTTCCATTTATGTATTTGTAGCGTTGATTTTTGTTTATGTAGCAAAAATGAAAGCGCTTGATCGCAAATACGACGTTCACGAAGACGACTGAGGAGTATCATCATGGATATTCAAACTTGGACTTTTTTACTCGTCGGCTTGTCCTTCGCGCTGTACATCGGTATTGCTATTTGGGCTCGCGCCGGCTCCACTAAAGAATTTTATGTAGCTGGTGGCGGTATCCCCCCCGTAGCGAATGGTATGGCTACAGCGGCAGACTGGATGTCGGCAGCATCGTTTATCTCTATGGCGGGGTTAATCTCGTTTATGGGGTATGACGGAGGTGTTTACCTGATGGGTTGGACGGGTGGCTATGTTTTACTAGCACTCTGCCTAGCGCCTTACCTACGTAAATTCGGTAAATTTACCGTGCCAGATTTTATCGGTGACCGCTATTACTCTCAGACAGCTCGGACTGTAGCCGTGATCTGTGCCATCTTTGTATCGTTCACTTATGTGGCCGGACAGATGCGTGGTGTGGGTGTGGTGTTCTCCCGCTTCCTGGAAGTAGATATTGTTACTGGCGTATTGCTAGGTATGTGCGTGGTGTTCTTCTACGCTGTACTGGGTGGTATGAAAGGCATTACCTACACCCAAGTGGCTCAGTACTGTGTGCTGATTTTTGCTTATCTTGTACCAGCGGTATTTATTTCCATTTTGGTCACCGGTAACCCGATACCACAACTTGGTTTTGGTGATACTCTGGCCGATGGTTCAGGAACTTACTTGCTTGATAAATTAGATGGGCTATCGGAGGAGCTTGGGTTTACGGAATATACCTCGGGGACGAAGAGCATGGTTGATGTGTTCTTTATCACCTTTGCTCTGATGGTAGGTACTGCTGGCCTTCCCCATGTGATTGTACGTTTCTTCACGGTACCAAAAGTAGCTGATGCACGTCGCTCTGCTGGTTGGGCGTTGGTGTTCATCGCTATTCTTTACACCACTGCACCTGCTGTTGCTTCATTTGCTCGAGTCAATATGATCGAGACCATTAATGGTTCAGATAGCGCTGGTGTTGTCTATGAGGAAGCGCCAAGCTGGATCAGTAACTGGGAGAAAACCGGGCTGATCACTTGGGATGACAAAAACGAAGATGGTCGTATGTTCTACTCCGGTGATGATCGCAATGAGATGAAAATTGATCGTGACATCATAGTTTTAGCCAATCCAGAAATTGCTAACTTGCCTGCCTGGGTAATTGCATTGATTGCAGCAGGTGGTGTTGCAGCAGCATTGTCGACATCAGCAGGGTTGTTGTTGGTGATTTCTACTTCAATCTCTCACGATTTATTGAAACGGAATTTAATGCCGGATATCTCCGATAAAGAGGAGCTCATGTATGCGCGTATCGCAGCAGCATGCGGTATTGCGGTGGCCGCTTATCTGGGTATTAACCCACCGGGTTTCGTGGCACAGGTGGTGGCGTTTGCCTTTGGCCTGGCAGCATCGAGCTTCTTCCCAGCCATTATCATGGGTATCTTCTATAAGAGGATGAATAAGGAAGGCGCTATTGCCGGTATGCTCTCTGGTATTGGGTTTACTGCAGCCTATATCATCTACTTCAAGTTCATCAATCCTGGTGCTAACGTACCTGAGAACTGGTGGTTTGGAATTTCACCGGAAGGTATTGGTACTTTGGGAATGATAGTTAACTTTGTTGTTGCCCTTGTAGTGCAGAAAGCGACTGGTGAAGCGCCTGATGATATTAAAGATTTGGTCGAGAGCCTTCGTTACCCTAAAGGGTCTGGTGAAGCTCAAGTGCACTAAGTGCTTTAATCATTATCTAGTAACAATTGGCCGCCCTAAGGGGCGGCCTTTTTTTGTTCATCATCGTCTAGGAAAGTGGACTTTTCTATAGAGTGCTTTTATCCTTCGCCCTCGCTTATAAGTGCTCAAATAATGAGCAGTTGAATAATCCCCTCTATGCCCCTTTTTCAGCCGAAATCAGTTTTACAATTGGTCATCATAGGTTTTTTAGTGGTGGTAGCACCTCTTTGTCTGGCGATTATGTACACCGTTCAAACGTTAGGTGAGTTGTCTGAAAATAGCCGTGCTATGACTACTCAGGTGATAACGTTGAATCGCCATGGCCAGGAGTTACAGCGGGATCTTTTGGAGCTTGAGAGAAGGGCGCGGCAATATCTGACGTTAAAAAATGATGATTT
>JAJFKD010000105.1 GCA_021773405.1 Porticoccus sp. | reverse complement strand
GATTGGTGTAGCGAAGGTTTTTAGGTGCTAAGAGTTTGTTGTTAGATAAGGTGATGAGTCTAATAGTAGTGGTTTGTTTAAGCTTTCATTTCTTCTAATTCTATCCATCGCTCAGCCGCGGTATCTAGCGCTTTTTGTTTTTCACCTAACTCGTCGAGAACGGGTTGGGTTTCACTATAGTCCTTGTTATAGAAATCTGGATTAGCTGTTTTCTCTTCCAGTGTGGCGATATCTTTTTCGAGTTGATCAATGAGAGCCGGTAATGCGTCCAGTTCCCGTTGGTATTTATAGCTTAGTTTGCCCTGATCCTTCTTTTGGGCGTTATTGGTCATGTCACTATCGACAATGTGTCCAGAAGGGTGGTCTTGTGTATCGGCAATTTTTAACCCTTTGCCTCTTTTGGCCCAATCACTGAAGCCGCCAATATATTCCTGAATTTGACCATCTTCTTCAAACACTAAAACACTGGTGACCACATTATCGAGAAATTCCCGGTCGTGGCTGACGATAATCAAAGTGCCTTGGTATTGTATGAGCTGTTCTTCGAGGACTTCGAGCATTTCTACATCGAGGTCATTGGTTGGTTCGTCGAGTATCAATAGATTACTCGGTTGAGAAAATAACTTAGCTAACAGTACTCGGTTACGTTCACCACCCGAGAGGGCGCTGACAGGGGTCATGGCGCGTTTGGGCGCGAACAAAAAATTTCTAAGATAGCCGATGATATGGCGATCTTTGCCATTAATCTTAATGTATTCCTTGCCATTACCGACATTCTCAGCAATGGTTTTATCCGTTTCTAATTCTCGATGAATTTGATCAAAGTAGCCAATTTCTAGGTTTGTACCCAGCTTTACGGAACCTTCATCAGGTTCAATGTGGCCCAGTAAAATTTTTAAAAGGGTGGATTTCCCTACACCGTTATTTCCAATCAGACCTATACGATCGCCACGCCTAATTTTGATTTTAATATTGTTGATCAATTGTTGGCCGCTGTAGCTGTGGCTAATGCTGCGGGCTTCAATAACTTTGCGACCCGATTGCTCGGAGGTTTCCACACTGATTTTGGCTTTACCTTGGCGCTTGGCTCTTTGTTCACGTTGTACACGCATAGCTTCCAGTGCGCGAACACGGCCTTCGTTGCGAGTGCGGCGGGCTTTGATCCCCTGGCGAATCCAAACTTCTTCTTCGGCTAGCCGTTTGTCGAATAGTGCGTTACGGGTAGTTTCTTCTTCGATGGCTTGCTCTTTTAACTTGAGATAATTTTGAAAACTACCGGGCCAGCTAATGAGGTTGCCCAATTCAATCTCTACGATGCGGGTGGCCAGCTTTTGTAGAAAGCTTCGGTCGTGGGTAATAAAAATAACACTACCTTGGTAGCCACGAACCTTGTGTTCGAGCCATTCGATAGTGCTGATATCCAAATGGTTAGTTGGTTCGTCTAATAATAGTAAGTCAGGGTTAGAAACCAGTGCTTTACCCAGTGCTACGCGCCTTCGCCAGCCACCGGACAGTTCTGCCAGAGTTTTATCCGCAGGTAGATCGAGCTGACTAATAATAGTTTCGACCTGCTTGTCCACTTGCCAGCCACCACCAGCGTCAATTTGGGCTTGTAACTGTTCTAGCTCTTTAAGCCCTTGCTTATCCATTGATTGCTGTGAAAGTTCGTTAAACTGGTCGATTAAGGTTTGTTGTTCGGATAAGCCTTCTCTCACCACATCGGAGACTTTGCGCTCGATAGCTCCGGGCAGCGCTTGCTCTAGCTGGCTAATACGCAGGTGTTGTTGATAGTGGATTTCACCGCTGTCGGGTGTAATCTGTCCGGTGATTATCTTTAGTAGCGTTGATTTTCCTGCGCCATTTCGTCCTATCAGACAGATGCGTTCTCCAGGCTCAACGGTAAAGCTTGCTCGGGTTAATAGTGGAACATCGCCAAATTCGATGGAGATATCGTCGAGACGGATGAGACTCATAGTTAGTCTTAGGGGTATACCTTGGCGAAGAGGCGCGCATTTTATCAGAGTTTTTTGCCGTCAGGGCCCTTGAGCTGTTAATCTAGGTATAACTTGGGACATGCTGATTGTTTCTGTGTGATATTGATCAAGTTAATAGATTTGGATGGACGACGCTTAAAAGGATTTTGTCTACCATGGAAAGACCTATTTTAGAAAAGATAGGCGATAGCGTTGGGAGTGGAGCTCCAAAGGAGGTAATAATGGCTTTGACAGAATCGACAATGATGCCGTTGGGGACTGAAGCGCCAGAGTTTACCTTGCCAGAGCCATTAACAGGTAAAACTTGGTCTTTAGAGCAGTTGCAGGGTGTTTTTGCCACATTGGTTGTCTTTATGTGCAATCACTGCCCTTATGTAAAGCATGTCATGGAAGGCATTACAGAGTTATCTTCAGAATATATGCTTGAAGGAGTTTCTGTTATTGCTATTAACAGCAACGATGTGGATAGCTATCCAGAAGATAGCCCTGAAAATATGGCTGCATTAGCGGCGAAGGAACACTTTCTTTTTCACTACCTTTATGACGAATCACAGCAGGTTGCTCAAGCTTATCGAGCGGCGTGTACACCAGATTTCTTTCTCTTTGATGATGAGCTGAAATGTGTCTATCGTGGGCGCCTTGATGCAGCTACTCCAGAAAACGATATACCCGTTACGGGTCAAGATCTACGTGATGCAATAGATGCAGTCTTAGAAGGAAAGTCAGTGCCAGGAGAGCAAAAGCCAAGTTTGGGCTGTAATATTAAATGGAAGGAGATGGCTCGGAGCTGATTAGTACTGGGATATTGAGTAGTTTAAATAAAAGCTCTGTTATTAAAAAAGTACTTTAATACCTAGATAGACCCCTTCACTTTCTGTGTGATTTCCTTATTCCTTGTTTCGTCATAAGCTCTTTCGTTTTTAAAAATTTAGCAGGATCTTTCCCCCTCATCTTTCCACAGAATTACTACTTGTTATGCCACACCCGCAATATGCCCATAGTAAAAACAGTAAAGAACAAATAAGGTTCAGTCGTTATATTTCAAATTAGGGTGAATAGGCCCTGGTAGATAAAGTATTCTTGATTTTCTTGAGTGGATGTCCTTGACTATACTGTAGGTTGAAGGTTTATAGTGGTTGTTGTGAAAAGACTCAATGTACACGGTCGTTCTGTGATTGCCTCTCTGCTGGTGGGATGGCTGTTGCTATGTGGAATGATGCCTTTGATGGCAATGGATATCTCCATGGATATGAACGACATGACGACCTCTCATGTCAGCCACCATAGTGCCCCAGCCCTTGAGGTGTTTGACGAGCCTAAATCGAGTGGTGCTGATCAGCACTGCTGTGATGCATTGGCTGACAGTGCATTAGTGGTGCAAAATCAATTCATTGATTTGCTTTTTAGCTTTTTGCTAATTGTTTCTATCTCTAGCTTCTTTTTTCTGTGGACGATAATAGCGGGAAAAATTAGTTCCTATTACTACTCTTTTATTCACCCCTCCGGTCCTCCCCTTCACCAACGTCTTTGCGTCTGGCTGGATTAAATAACCTGTATTTCCTCACGTAACTGACTTGTTAACAGGTCGGGTTTTCCATTGGTTGGCACCAATGATTGTGAGTGATAGGTATAGGTTTATTTCACACGTTAATGGTGTGTTCTTTAAAAATTTATACCTCTTCCAGTGATAGATGTACTTGATGGAGAGTGGCGCTCTGATGATGGAGTATGAAAAAGTATGAAACAACTTACTCGCTTATTTACCAGAATAGATGTCCCAAAATCTGTTTTTAATAGGGCAGTAAAAACCAGTCAATGTATTTTTACTGCGGGTGTTATAAGTCTGGTTTTGGTAGCTAATATTTCCTATGCCAGTGAACAAGTGCAAGAGAAGGTGTTGTCAGCCGAGACTGCAGTTGATATTGCAATAAGAGACAATCCAAATCTTGCAGAAGTGCAGGCACGTTATGAAGCTTTGTCTGACGTCCCCTCTCAAGTAGGTGCATTGCCCGACCCAATGGTCAATTTGAATGCAATGAACTTTCCAACTGATACCTATGATCGATTTCAAGAACCGATGACGCAGTTACAGATTGGCTTTAGCCAAGTATTTCCTTTTCCTGGAAAGTTGGGCTTGAAGGAAGAGGCTGCGGAATATGATGCACAGGCTGCTGGGCATTCAGTGGATGAAGTTCGATTGCAGCTTGTTAAGAATGTGAAAAGTAAATGGTGGCAGCTTTATTATTTAGATCGTGCATTAGAGACGGTGGATATCAATCAATCCCTATTACGCCAATTTATTACTGTTGCAAAAACCAAATATGAAACGGGCATGGGCTTGCAGCAGGATGTGCTGCTATCGCAATTGGAATTATCCAAATTGATAGATCAGGACATTCAGCTACAGGCGATACGACGGAATCAGGCCATCCAACTTAATATCCTCATGGATCGATCCGCCAACAATGAACTGGTACTGCCAGGAAAGGTATCAAGGGATATGCCTGCACTCGTTGATGAAGATGAAATGTATCTAAAAGCCGGGTTAAATCGGCCATTGTTGAGGCAAATGGAGACACAGGTGAATGCCGCGCAGTCCCGCCTTGATCTTGCTAAACGAGACTATTATCCCGACTTCAAACTGGGTATGACCTATGGCGATCGGACTGGTGACAACCCATTGCCAAGAGGTGGCGCACGTTCAGATTTTGTTTCTGTCATGGTCGGCGTAAAAATACCTTTGTACGCGGGTAGGAAACAATCGAAGGCCATAAGCCAAAAAAACTCTGAGCTGCAAAAAAACCGTTATGCGTTGCTCGATGAAAAGGGTGTTGTGATGGGCGCTATTTCATCAGCAGTGACTGATTATCATCGTGCTAAACAGCAATTTTCATTGTTTGGTAGTGGCATTGTGCCCCAAGCACAGCAAACCGTGAAATCCATGCTGGCAGGTTATCAGGTCAGTGAAGTTGATTTCCTAAACTTGGTTCGTAGCCAAATAACACTTTTTAATTACCAGCTTCAATATTGGAAGGCCTTGAGTGATGCGAAGCAAGCATTGGCTCGTCTGGAAGCTGCTGTCGGCGAGGAATCGATTTATGAATAAACGTACTCTATTGATTGCCATTCTGATGTTATTTATTGGCCTAGGCGTGGGCTATTGGTTGTCTGGTGATAATGCGCCTTCTCCAGTGATGGTAGAGGAGAAAAACCAGCCGCTGTTTTACCGCAATCCCATGAACCCGAATATTACCTCTCCAGTACCAGCGCAAGATTCTATGGGAATGGATTATATCACTGTGTATGCCGATAACGAGAGCAGAGAAGTGGCTGGTACGGTAAAAATTGATCCGGTGGTGGTGCAAAATATTGGTGTTCGACTCGCAGTGGCAAAATCTTCGGCAATAAGCCGAACCATTCGTGCTCCGGGCCGAGTGGATTATGATGAGGAGCGTATGGTGCGGCTTCACCCGAAAGTAGAGGGATGGGTTGAAGAGCTAAGCGTAGATAAAACCGGGCAAAATATCGAGAGCGACGATATTTTACTGAGCATTTATTCCCCCAAATTAGTGTCTTCTCAACAAGAATATTTATTGGCACTGAATAATTTATCGGCGTTGCAAAAAAGCCCTTTTGAAGAAATAAAAAAAGGGGCTGAGGATCTCGTCAAGAGCTCTCGTGAACGTTTGCAATTATTAGATGTTCCAGAGCACCAGATTCGAGAGCTGGAAAAAACCCGAAAAATAAAAAAGAGTCTGCATATTCATTCACCGGTAGCAGGGACGGTGATCCGTATTGGCTCACGCCAAGGCCAATACGTCACACCCCAAACCGAGCTATATATGGTGGTCGACCTGAGCCAGGTTTGGGTTTATGCCGATGTATTTGAACATGAATTACCTTGGGTCAAGCCTGGCGATTTGGTTGAGATGACGTTGGCCTCTGTACCCGGTAAAACATTCAAGGGAACGCTCACTTATATCTACCCTTATGCAGAATCCAAAACACGCACCACCAAGGCACGTTTGGTCTTTGATAATACTGAACGCTTGCTGCGCCCGGATATGTTTGCGGAGGTTAGTATTCAATCTGACACTCAAAAGAAAATGGTGGTGATCCCTGCAGAGGCTGTCGTCCGCACTGGGGGGCGCACACAAGTCTTTGTGGTGAGGGCCCCGGGAAAATTTGAACCGAGGGTCGTTAAGTTAGGTCTGGAATCCGGTGGACAGGTTGCGGTTGTAGAGGGGGTTCATGAGGGGGAGGAGGTGGTGACTTCTGCCCAGTTCCTGGTGGATTCTGAATCAAAACTGCGTGAAGCCACCGCCAAGATGATGAACGACTTAAAGGCTTTGGGTGACAATCAGGATGAAATGCATGATCACTCAAATAGGGAGAAGCGTGAGCATTCTACTATGCGAGAGAGTGAAATGATGGATCATTCAAAGCATGGGGTGAAAGACCATGATTAATGCCATTATCAGAGCTTCGTTGCGTGATCGTTTTATGATCATGATTGCGATGGTGATCATTGCAGTGGTGGGCGTATTTGCCTATAAAAATGCACCGTTGGATGCGATTCCTGATCTTTCGGATGTGCAGGTTATTGTCTTTACCAAATACCCGGGGCAGTCGCCGCAAGTGGTGGAAGATCAGGTGACGTATCCATTAACTACCTCAATGTTGTCTGTACCTAAAACTAAGGTGGTCAGAGGGTATTCTTTTTTTGGAATGTCCTTTGTATACATCATTTTTGAAGATGGCACGGATATGTACTGGGCCCGATCACGGGTGCTGGAAGCTCTGAATTATGTCAGTGGTCGTTTGCCCCAGGGTATTTCTCCCACGCTAGGGCCGGATGCCACTGGCGTGGGTTGGATTTACGAATATGCTCTGGTGGATAAAACTGGCAAGCACGATTTGGCACAGTTGAGGTCGTTACAGGATTGGTATTTACGTTATCCATTGCAGGCGGTGGAAGGGGTAGCCGAAGTAGCATCGGTCGGTGGATTTGTTAAACAATACCAAGTGGAAGTCAATCCCAACGCGCTGCTGCGATATAACATACCCCTGAACAAAATTAAGATGGCAATAAAAATGTCTAACAGGGATGTTGGTGGACGACTTGTTGAAATGGCTGAAACTGAGTACATGGTACGAGGCCTGGGTTACATTCAATCCATTGAGGACATCAAGAGTATTCCCGTTAGTGTCGATGCGGACGGCACACCAATACGTTTACAAGATGTTGCCCAGATTCATATTGGTCCAGAATTGCGTCGAGGAGTTGTTGATCTGAATGGAGAAGGAGAGGTGGCCGGTGGCGTTGTGATCATGCGCTTTGGTGAAAATGCACTGGCAACGATTCAGGCCGTACGAGCCAAGCTCGATGAATTGAAAAGTGGCTTGCCTGAGGGAGTAGAAATTATTCCTGTCTATGACCGAGGTGACTTGATCGAACGTGCGGTTAAAAGTCTTAATGCGTCGTTATTGCAGGAGCTCATCATTGTCAGTCTAGTGGTCATCCTGTTTTTATTACACGCACGCTCGGCCTTTGTGGCCATTATCACCTTGCCATTAGGTATTTTAATGGCGTTTATCGTGATGCGACTTCAGGGTTTGAACGCCAACATCATGTCATTGGGTGGTATTGCCATCACCATTGGCACCATGGTCGATGGCGCTATCGTGATGGTCGAAAATGGCCATAGTCGGTTGGCCGAAGCGAGTGAAAAAAAGGCGCGTGAAGGTAAGGGCAGTGAGTTGACGCTAGGAGAGCACTGGAAGACCATTGGCGAATCCTGCCAAGAGGTTGGCCCGGCGTTGTTTTTCTCATTATTGGTCATTACTGTATCGTTCCTCCCTATCTTTACCATGCAGGCGCAAGAGGGACGTTTGTTTAGTCCCTTGGCATTTACTGCTACCTATGCCATGGCAGCTTCTGCAATTTTAGCGGTCACTCTGGTGCCGGTAATGATGGGCTATTTTTTGCGCGGCAAAATAATTTCCGAACATAAGAATCCTATTAGTCGTGTATTACACACCTTGCACGGGCCAGCGTTAAAAATTGCGATGCAATCACGAGGTCTTACGGTACTTGTGGCATTAGTGTTGTTGGCGCTGACCTATTACCCCTATTCGAAGCTGGGAAGTGAATTTATGCCGCCTCTGGACGAGGGTGATATTCTATATATGCCAACCACATTCCCCGGCATTTCAATTACCAAAGCCAAAGAGCTGTTGCAGCAGACGGACAAAATTCTTTACACCTTTCCTGAAGTACATCATGTCTTTGGTAAGGTAGGTCGTGCCGAATCAGCGACGGATTCTGCACCATTATCCATGATTGAGACCACGGTGCGATTAAAGCCCAGAAAGGAATGGCCGAACCCTAAAAAGTCGACCAAGGACTTGATGAAAGAAATGGATCAGGCCATACAGTTCCCCGGCTTGGCTAATGCCTGGACGATGCCCATTAAAACCCGTATCGATATGTTATCTACAGGGATCAAAACACCCATTGGTATTAAGGT
>JAJFKD010000104.1 GCA_021773405.1 Porticoccus sp. | reverse complement strand
GTACTTGCGCTATAGCTCTGAAGAAGAAGCCTTCGAAGCAATAAAGAAAATAGCGCCCGACTATTCGGATTCCGAATATCGTGATGCGGTACTTGCAGCGAGGGAGTTAGCTTGTTTAGCCAAAGAGACATTCGAAAAGTTTAAACCTGGGGATTATTCTACGGTCGATTATGATGGTTATCTAAAGGCTGCAGATTTGCTTGTCTCAAACTACGACCACCACATAAAGAGGGGTGTTCTCAATATCATGATACAAAACTCACTTCGGTAGATGTGTATAGCGCATAGCGGTTCCAATTGTTGATGTTTAGTCTGCAAACCAAACACTAACAAGCAGAGCTGTTATGTTCTATCTATCAAGTGGTGCACTTTGAAGTTGAATTCGGGGACCCTATTGATTGTAGGCCTCTAGGGGGCTTGGAAGCTCAGCTCGACATCCATGCGCTTGTGAAGAATACGGACAACCTCGATTGATGGGCTTGAGCTATCTTTATAAAAAATAATGTGGCTGCCGATCGGAAATTTTTTATAGCCTGCTTTAATATGATCACAGACTTTACCAACTAAAGGCGTATCAGCAAGCATATGAAAAGCATCATCAAACTGCTTAACATAAACATTCCTTTGTTCTGCTCCCCATTTTTTTTGGGTATAAAGGGCAATCCTTTTCAAGTCAGCTTTGGAGGCATTAGTTAATTCAAATGTATTTCCCATTTTTAGCTTTCAGCGTCCAATTCATCAATAAACGCATCAAAGCTATATTCAGCCTTACCACTTTGCTCACCTTCTTCAAGCATACGTCGCAAGGCCTCGGTTTTAGTTTCTGTCTTTTCAAGCAATCTCAAACCAGCTCTCACAACTTCGCTCACAGAGCCATATCTGCCCGTATTTACTTGGCTAGCAATAAATTCATCAAAATGCTCGCCAAGGCTAATACTAGTATTTTTAGCCATACCACACCTCACAAGTACCAATATATACCCAATCCTGGTATAAAACCCATAACAAGTCAAAGTAACAGGACAAATAAAAGCCTAGCGGCTTTAATTTGCCGCTGTTTGAGGCGTTAAACCCACTCTTGATTGACCTCCGTAATCACAATGTTAGTAGCTTCTTGGCAAAGGGTCTGAATCTTAGCGGCATCTGCTTCTAATTGCCGCTTATCACTACCCACAAGGCCGATGGCCAATACAGCGCGTTGCCATTTATCCTGATAGCCCACTTCTGCCACAGAGGCGTTGAATTTATTACGGATGCGATCTTTTAGCCCGCGTACTTCTCGACGTTTGTCTTTGAGTGATTGAGCATGGGGGATAAGCAGTTCAATGGTTAGCAGTGTGACGAAGTAAGTATGATCGCTCATTGTGAATCTACCTTGGGTTTTCTTAAGCTTTCATCATCAATCATGTTTCCCTAACCGCCCAGTTACCAGTAAAATCGCGTTCTTTTGTAATTACTACGGAGTTACCCCTATGGGCAGAGCCTATCAGAACCGCAAAGAGTCTATGGCAAAAACCTCTGATATGAAGGCTAAGGTTTATAGTCGCTATGGCCGTGAAATCTATGTGAGTGCCAAGTCTGGGGGTATTGATCCTTCGGGTAACTTGGCGTTACGCAGTTTGATCGATCGCGCTAAAAAGGATCAGGTGCCGGGGCATGTGATTGATAAGGCGATTGATAAGGCAAAAGGGGGTGGTGGTGAAGATTATTCTCCTGCGCGCTACGAAGGTTATGGCCCCGGTGGCAGTATGGCAATTATCGATTGCCTAACGGATAACCCCAATCGTACTTTTGGTGACGTTCGTCAGGCATTTACCAAGACCAAGTGCAAAATCGGCACCCAGGGTGCGGTCAGCCATATGTTCGACCATTTGGCCATTTTTGTGTTTAAGCATGATGATGAAGATGCGGTTTTGGAAGCGTTAATGGAAGCCGATGTTGATGTGTCGGATATTGAGAATGAAGACGGTAAGATTACAGTTTTTACTGTTAATACAGATTATTTCAAGGCAAAACAGGCGTTGTTAGATAGCTTTGGTGAAATTGATTTTGAAGTGGATGAAATCCAGTTTATTCCTCAAAATTACACAACCATTGGTAGTGAAGACATGGAGCTATTTGAGAAGTTTGTAGCGATGCTGGACGATTTGGATGATGTGCAGCAGGTTTATCATAATGTTGAGATGTCCTAGTTTGAATTCTAGGTTCTTGAACTCTAAATTCTTAAAAGCATAAAAAATTGTAAGTAATAAAAAACCCGGCATTGCCGGGTTTTTTATACATCGCTCTTGGGTCTATGACTTAGGAGCTTTTTCTTCTCGCTTAACCTTCTTCTTGAAGGTAACGCTCACGTGAAGCATTGATTTCTGTGCGTGCTGCGTCAGCATTGTCCCAGCCTTCAACTTTTACCCACTTTCCTGCTTCGAGTGCTTTGTAGTTTTCGAAGTAGTGTTTGATTTGGTTGAGCAGCAATTCTGGCAGATCACCAATTTCTTGAACGTGATCGTACAGTTTAGACAGTTTGGTGTGAGGTACGGCGAGAAGCTTGGCATCAACACCAGATTCATCACTCATGTTAAGTACACCGATTGCACGGCTACGGATGACGGCACCGGGCATAACGGGGTAGGGAGTAACGACCAATACATCCAAGGGGTCACCATCTTCAGACAAAGTCTGTGGAATATAACCATAGTTCGCTGGGTAGAACATCGGGGTTGCTACAAAACGGTCAACAAAAATTGCATCAGAGTCTTTGTCAACTTCGTATTTGATAGGGTCGTGGTTGGCGGGGATTTCAATGACCACGTTGATGTCGTTTGGCAAGTCGTTGCCAGCAGGGATTTTGTTGTAGCTCATGTCTTCTTTTATCTCACTGTTGGGGGCGGTGTGGAAACGCCCAAAACTCGAAAAGAGTGGCAGTTTCCAAAAGAGGCGGAATTATACTGTTGGGTTGGGGGGATTTCCAGTTGACTTTGGTCTAAGCACCGGTAAAACAGGCAGTTATTAGCCTGTAATGATTATTGTTGAGCCAGTATCTTGATTGTTGATACCTTGATGGGCATCAAGACAGTGTTTTCCGGCTCAGTTACAATGCTGACCTATTCTTTTCGCCCTTCAGGATTTAATAAACAGTGGTTTCTTCGAATACCCATACTAGTTCAAATAGGACTGGTTCCAGCTCTGTGATCTGGGATCGCAGCCTTATAGACCGTTACGATCTCTCTGGCCCCCGTTACACCTCCTATCCCACTGCGCCACAATTCCATGAGCAATTTGGTGAGGCAGAACTGTGTGCTGCCATAGAACGGAGCAACGCTGCTGGCAGGCCGTTATCACTGTATTTCCATATCCCTTTTTGCAGTACCGTTTGCTATTACTGTGCCTGTAACAAGATCATTACGGCTAACCGCAAGCGGGCTATGCCTTATTTGGAACGGTTGATTGAAGAGGTTGCGATGCAGGGCAAACTGTTTGATCAATCCAGGCCAGTTCATCAGTTGCATTGGGGCGGTGGTACGCCCACCTACATCAGTGATGAGGAAAAGCGCCTGTTAATGGCGGCGACTCGTGAGCACTTTAATTTACTGGATGATGACAGCGGTGAATATTCTATCGAGATTCACCCTGGAGATATGGATGTCAGTACTATTGCCTGTTTACGGGAATTGGGTTTTAACCGACTGAGTATGGGTATTCAGGATTTCGACCCGCTGGTTCAAAAGGCGGTAAATCGGTTTAACTCGGTACAGGATGTACGTGAACTGGTGGAGGCAGCCAGAGTGGAGGGTTTTCACTCTGTCAGTATGGATTTGATTTATGGATTGCCCCATCAGTCATGGCAGAGTTTTACCA
>JAJFKD010000103.1 GCA_021773405.1 Porticoccus sp. | reverse complement strand
TCAAAGCGCGCCAGGTTAGATCGTTTTATCAGTGAGCAGCTGGGTATCAACCGTCGAGATGTTAGAGCGTTGTTGGCTCAAAAACGGGTATTGGTAGATGGGCATCCTGCCACAGATATTAATCAGGTTATCGATGACTTTTCCCATGTGGTATTTGATGAGCGGATACTCCGTGAGAAAAAGCCTGTTTATGTGATGATGAATAAACCCCCGGGGGTAGTGAGTGCCACCAAGGATGAACGGCACAAAACCGTAGTTGATTTGTTGGATCGACCAGATAAAGAGCAATTACATATTGTTGGCAGGCTGGATTTTAATAGTACCGGATTATTACTACTGACGAATGATGGGCAGTGGTCTCGACAATTGAGTGCGCCGGAAAATAAAGTGGCTAAAGTATATCGGGTGACTTTGGAGAAACCGGTCACTGAAGACTATATCAAGGCATTTTATGAGGGGATATATTTTCCCTTTGAAGGAATTACTACCAGGCCAGCAAAGCTTCGTACTATTTCTGATTATGTAGCGGAAGTGAGTCTTATAGAAGGTCGCTACCACCAAATCAAACGTATGTTTGGGCGTTTCAATAATGAGGTGTTAAAGCTGCATCGCATTTCAATCGGAAATCTATCGTTAGACCCTTTATTGTCTCCAGGGAAAAGCAGAGAGCTCACCGAGAGGGAGTTTGATCATATTGGAATAACATCAGAATAGAGTTAGTTTAGTGCAGGATTTGAACGTAACTGCTCTGCCATTAAATCTATAAAAGCCCGTACTCTTGTGGAGGTATAGCGTCCCTCCCTATGCACAATATGTATCGGTCGTGGTGTTGGCTCATAGTCACTAAGAATAATTTTTAGATCACCTGAAGCAAGTTGTGGTGCGACCTGATAGGACATGAGTCGTGTAATACCAAATCCCCTAACCGCAGCCTCAATTGCTGCATCGTTTGTTGTAACTGTTAATCGCGGTTTAATTCGTAATGTTTTTTCACCTTTATCTTTGGTGTTAAACCGCCAGCCAATAGCGTTGTTTCCTGCGCTGGATGTAATGATGGTGTGTTCGAGTAATTCATCAGGCCGTTGTGGAAGCTTATGTTGTTTAAGGTAGAGGGGTGATGCGCAAAGAACCAAGCGTACTGACCCTACTCGTAAGGCTCGCATGCTGGAATCAGGCAATTCTCCAATACGTATACCTACATCAATACCTTCTTCCAATAAGTTAACATTTCTGTCCATAAACTGGGCGGCAACCTCTGTTTCAGGATATTGCTCAAGATAATTAACGATACCGGGCATCACAAACATGCGACCAAATAATACCGGTGCCGTAACAGCCAAGTGTCCCCTGGGTTCGGCATTGATACCTGCAGCTGCTTCGTCTGCAGCATCGGCATCAGCAAGGATTCGTCGGGCATCTTCAAGGTAGCGTTGCCCAGCTTCTGTGGCTCGAACATAGCGTGTAGTGCGGTTAAGAAGCTTAACGTTTAAATGCTCTTCCAATGCTGTGATAGCTCGGGTCACAGCGGGGGGAGACATTTGTAGCCTGCGAGCAGCGGCAGCAAAACCTTGCTCTTCAGCGACAGCTACAAACACGCTCATCAGGTGTAATCTGTCCATATCACTTCAATCCCATTGTTATTTTTATTGTTCCATAAAATGGAATAATAAATTGTTATTTGTGGTTATTCTTATTTTAAGTGGTGTTTGGCAAAGTGTCACCACTGGCAGCACACAGTGTGCAGAAAGGCCAATCAAATCATTTTATAAAGGAGAATTATCATGAGTCGTATCAACGTTATTGAACACAAGTCAGCGAATGAAGAGCAAAAACTATTGCTGGATGCTATTCAATCTCAATTGGGTATGGTGCCCAATTTTTTAAAGGTATTTGCAAACTCGCCTTCTGCATTAAGAGCTTTTCTTGGGCTACATGGCATTGCCGGTGAAGGAAGTTTAGACCCTCAAACACGAGAGCGTATTGCCCTGGCATTGGCGCAACAAAACACCTGTGAATACTGTTTATCAGCTCATACCGCTATTGGCCGCAAAGCTGGTTTAAATGGCTCAGAGATTGAAGCAAACCGTGCCGGCACAAGCCAAGATGCCAAAGCTGCAGCCGCGGTGAAATTTGCTAAGTCATTAGCTGAGCACAGTGGCGAAGTGACTACAGCTGAGATTCTAGACGTGCGTAATGCCGGTTACAGCGAGTCGGATATTGTGGAAATTATTACCCATGTGGGTATGAATATTCTTACCAATATTTTGGGCAAAGCCAGCCGGGTAGATATTGATTTTCCTAAAGTGGAATTGCAGCTTGCCTCTTAAGCGAGGATTAGAGGATTAATAGTCCGACAATTCTATTTGTGATTGATTACAACGTTTGGTTTAAGGAGTCATCATGAACACCCCACTGACAAATGGTTCGCATCACATTGGGCTAACGGTATCTAAGCTTGAGGAGTCAGCAGCATTTTTCACTGATTTTTTGGGCTGGAAAGAACTAAAAAGAAACGAGGATTACCCTTCAATTTTTGTGAGTGATGGACAAATTATGATCACTCTTTGGGCAATTAAAGAAACACCAGAAGTGCCGTTTAATCGAAGGGCTAATATTGGTCTACACCACTTAGCACTGCAAGTGAGTAGTGAAGAAGCATTAGAGCATATTTACCAAAGGCTAACTGAAAATAAGATAGATATTGAGTTTTCACCAGAGTTTGTTGGAAGTGGGCCAGCTAAACACATGATGTGCTTTGATCCCAGTGGGATAAGAGTGGAGTTTTTTTGGTCGGGCCAGTAGCTGATTACAAGGCATTCTCCTAAGGATGCCTTGTTTTTCTATAAAACAATTATTCAGAGGGTTGTGTCATGGGGCATCGGTTTGCAGAAATCGCATTTACTAAATCCGTGCGTGATGTTCAGCAGGATTCTGGTAGCCGATCTTCCTACACCAGTATGGAAGGAGGTGACGATTACAACCACCTGATCAGTGAGCAGGAAGCTCAATTTATTGCTGCTCGAGATAGCTTTTATATGGCCAGTGTTAGTGAAACTGGTTGGCCTTATGTGCAACATCGTGGTGGCCCAGTTGGTTTCATGAAGGTATTGGATGAAAAAACTATTGGCTTTGCCGACTTCAGTGGTAACCGGCAATACGTGAGCACGGGTAATTTTAGAAAGGATAATCGTGTTGCTCTTTTTTTTATGGACTACCCCAACCAGAGGCGCCTCAAGCTTATAGGCCGGGTGCGGGAAATAGAATTGAATGATAGGGAGCAACTCGCTCTGTTAGAAGTGGACGATTACCGAGCACGGGTTGAGCGTGGCTTTGTGGTTGATGTTGAAGGTTTTGATTGGAACTGCCCGCAGCATATTACGCCACGTTATACGATGAGCCAAATCGAGGAACAAATGTCTTCTTTGGTTGAGGAGAATGAGCAATTAAAACGTAAAATAAATAAAATAGAAGGGAGGGTGTCATGAGAGATAAAGGATCGGCAAAAACGCCATTACCGCCATTTAACAGGGACACCGCAATAGAAAAGGTTCGTCTAGCTGAAGATGCCTGGAACTCCTGTGATCCAGAGCGAGTGTCTATGGCATATACCGTTGATAGCCAATGGCGTAACC
>JAJFKD010000102.1 GCA_021773405.1 Porticoccus sp. | reverse complement strand
AGTACTATATGACCCCGGAAGAGGCACTTCATAAAGCGGTAGAAATCGTTGGTGGGCAGACTGCTTTGGCCAAAGCGTTATCTGTAAAAACCAGCCGTAGTATTAGACAGCAACATATCTGGAATTGGTTGAATCGTGATGGTGGGTTGCCCGCAGCCTATGCACCATTAGTTCAGTCATTGTGCAAAGAGCATGGGGAAGATCTACCCTGTAGCTATTTATGCCCAGATTTTTACCCTGAAAACGAGCCTGCTTAGAACAACAGGATTGTTTTGATTACAAACCTAGCTCGCAGGGTTTGGCTCGGTCTTTTTTTACCTTTCTCTATAAAACTGCTTTCTCGCTCATTGTGCTCCTTCATTAAAAAAACGCTATAGTTTTGCTCTGCCAATGGAGCCTTGTTATGAAACTGTATACCTTTCCACCTGCCCCTAACCCCAAACGCCTTGATATTTTTATCGCTGAGAAGGGGATTGAAATTGAAACAATCACTGTTGATCTCATGGCTGGGGAGCACCGTAAAGCGCCTTATTTGTCCATCAATCCCTGGGGTACAGTGCCGGCATTAGTTCTAGATGATGGAACACTGATGACGGAAGTCATTGGAATGCTCTACTATTTGGAGGAGTTATACCCTGAGGTACCTTTGCTTGGTTCTGATACTGTTTCCCGAGCTCAAATATTGAGCTGGGATCATCGTTGTTTTTTCGAAGGGTTTAGTAGTGTTGCAGAGGTGCTTAGAAATTCGTCAGAGGCTTTTGTTGATCGGGCATTGCCTGGGCCAATTTCTTATGCCCAAATTCCAGATTTAGTCGAGCGAGGCCGGAAAAGAATTCATGGGTTTTACCATGTGTTGGATAAGCACTTGGAGGGTAAGCCTTTTATGGTGGGTGATACCTTTACTGTGGCTGATATAGCAGCCTATGTTTTTGTGAATTTCAGTGGCTGGGTCAAAGAAACTATTCCTGATGATTGTCAGTACCTGCTAGCTTGGTATCAAAAAGTATCTGAGCGGCCCAGTGTGAAGTCTTGAGCTAGATAGTTTTGAGTTAGATAGTCTTGAGCTGGATAGTCTTTAATCATGGTTTTGTAACTGACGTAAAGTTTTAAAGAAGGTAAGTCGAATATGAATAATCCGGCAATGGGAAACCTTAAAGGTAAAGTTGCTTTGGTCAGTGGCTCAGGCCGTGGTATTGGTCGTGAGGTTGCTTTAAAGCTGGCGTCTGAAGGAGCTAGCGTAGTGATTAATGATTTGGATGGTGACTTGGCAAATCAAGTTGTAAAAGAAATCCAGGACGAGAGTGAGAAAACGGGCGCTAAAGCTGTTGCCTGTGTGGGCAGTGTTACAGAAGAAGGCTTTGGTGAGTACTTTGTTAAAACAGCGGTGGATAGCTTCGGTGGCCTGGATATTATTGTTAATAATGCTGGCTACACTTGGGATAACGTCATTCAGAAAATGACTGATGAGCAATGGTACGCCATGATCGATGTTCATATGACCGCGCCCTACCGAATTTTGCAAGCTGCGCAGCCACACATTAAGAAATTCCATGCCCAAGATCAGGAAGAAGGACGTGAGGTGTTCCGTAAGGTGGTGAATATTTCATCCGTATCCGGACTTAGTGGCAATCCTGGCCAGTTAGCTTATGCCGCTGCAAAAGCGGGTGTGGTGGGGATTACTAAAACTCTTTGCAAAGAGTGGGGCCGTTATAAGGTAAATGTGAATACGGTAGCGTTTGGATTTATTGACACCCGGCTGACTTCAGCTGCTTCCGATGATTCGACCATTGAGGTTGAGGGCAAAGAAATAAAGGTCGGTGTCAGTGAGCAGGTGTTGCAGATGGTTGATTCTTTGATTCCACTGGGACGCTCAGGAACACCCGAGGAAGCGGCAGGTGCGGTTTATTTATTTTGCACACCAGAATCAAATTACATTAGTGGTCAAACAGTTATTGTCGGTGGTGGTTTTGAGCTTTAGGCTTAGTTTGTAGAAACATTACCCTCAAGGGTATTTAGTCACTGTCGTGATACTTACAATAATTTCGTGGCGTTAGCCCAGTCCAATGTTTGAATGCACGGGTAAATGATCGAGGCTCAGCAAAGCCAACAATCTCGGAAACTTCATCGACAGATAGTTTCTCTTTCACAAGCATATCAATTGCTACTTCTCGGCGAATATTGTCTTTAATAATTTGATAGCTGGTACCTTCCTGCTGCAGTCGGCGGTATAAGGTTAGTGTACTAAGGTTCATTTGTTCTGCCAGAGCTTCTATTTTTGGAAACATTAATTTAAAAGAATTTGGGTGATCATTACTGGCAGCCATGATAAATCGTTCAATTTGAGCTTCTAGGCTGCTGTCTTCACCAGGTATGGTCATGATATCTGTTGGGTGATTGGACAGAAAAACTTCCAGCTCTTTTGAGCTGCGAATCAGTGGCTTGTCCAAATATAGAGCGTCAAAAAAAAGGCTGTTCCTAGGTTGGTTAAAGGATAGCTTTCCTGGGAACATGATTTGCAGTTCATCCCGGTGCTCAGGAGCCGAATGGATAAAATGGGTCTCCCGTAAGCGAATAGCTTCCCCAATATACCAACTGGGGAATCGGTGCCAGATCACCATCAAATATTCTGTTAGAAAGTGCCCATAGTCCAA
>JAJFKD010000101.1 GCA_021773405.1 Porticoccus sp. | reverse complement strand
AATGCAAATTGGCTCTAAGGAGCTTAATCATATTTTTCGTCTTGTAGCAGATGATGAAGCCCAAAATATTATATTGGTATCATTACTCAGTGGTTCGATTTTTCACCCGTATGATGGTGGTGCAGATGTAATACTACGATCAATAGAAGAAAGGAATCTTCTTAAAGAAAAATATCATTTCTGGCTTTCTACGCACCCTGATGGTTATTAACAGAGTATGTTTCTAACTACAGTAAATTTCCAAAATTATTAACTTATTTTTTATTACACAATATTGAGCGACAATTAAGTTATGTATTTACTTCCGCTATTTCACAACCTGAATGGCCGCCGTTGTGTGATGGTGGGAGGTGGATCAGTGGCTTTGAGAAAAATTAGGCCTCTTATCGAAGTAGGTGCAAAGGTTGAAATTATTGCACCAGAAATTAACACTGCAATAATAGACTTAGCTGAAAAGCATTCTCTATGCCTATACCAACGAAAATTCAATAATGACGACCTTGAGGGTGCAGCTTTAGTTATTGCTGCAACTGACGACAAACAGCTCAATAAACAAGTTTCAGAACAAGCTCAAAAATTAAATATCCCTGTCAATGTTGTGGACCAGCCAGAGCTATGCAGTGTGGTATTTCCGTCTATTGTGGACCGCTCTCCTGTCCAGATTGCCATCAGTAGTGGTGGCACAGCGCCAGTATTAGCAAGAATGTTAAGAACTCGTTTGGAATCACTTATTCCCTCTGGGTATGGGTTTCTTGCCCAATTAGCGGGTAAATTTCGCCAGCAAGTCAAAGAAAAAATAACTGACGCGAATAGTCGTAAAGCATTTTGGGAAGATGTTTTTTCAGGTGATATTTCAGAATTAGTATTTAGTAATAAGCACAATGTTGCTGAAAATAAACTTCAGGAAAAACTGGATAAACAGCTTTCTTCATCGACTAACTCACTTGGTGAAGTTTACTTGGTAGGTGGCGGCCCAGGAGACCCAGATCTTTTAACCTTTCGCGCATTACGGCTTATGCAAAAAGCGGATATTGTGCTCTATGACCGCTTGGTTTCAAAAGAAGTGCTGTCTTTAGTTCGCAGAGACGCTGAATTAGTTTACGTGGGAAAAACAGCGGGCGACCACCCAGTGACCCAGGACAATATCAACGAAAAGTTGGTGGAGTTTGCTAAAGAAGGCAACCGAGTACTTCGCCTCAAAGGTGGTGATCCATTCATCTTTGGCCGGGGAGGAGAGGAGATCGCTCACCTCGCAGACAATGGCATTCCTTTTCAGGTCGTTCCTGGTATTACCGCAGCATCAGGCTGTGCCAGCTATGCAGGAATTCCCCTGACCCATAGAGATCACGCTCAATCTGTTCGTTTTATCACCGGCCATCAAAAAGAACATAAATATGATCTCAATTGGTCGGAACTGGTTGCTCCTAATCAGACACTGGTTTTCTATATGGGGCTCAATGGTCTTGAAACCATTTGCCAACAATTGATGTCATACGGTATGGCTTCAACAACCCCGGCTGCTTTGATTGAAAAAGGTACAACAGCCCGTCAGCGTGTATTTATTGGTGATATCGATACATTGCCACAAAAAGTACGTGACGGTGGTGCCAAAGCCCCCACATTAATTATTGTTGGATCTGTTGTATCTCTCCATGACCAGTTGTCATGGTTCAATAATTGATAGTTCAAAGGCTAATAGTTCAAAAATAATATTTTAAAGCTGAGGTTTTCCTAAAAGCTTTTATTCGCGAATACGAGGAAGGAGTTTCCATGTCCTACGATTATGACCTGTTTGTAATTGGCGCCGGTTCCGGTGGAGTGAGAACAGCAAGAATGTGTTCCCAGCAGGGATTGCGTGTTGGTATTGCTGAATACCAATACCTCGGTGGTACCTGTGTCAATGTAGGCTGTGTCCCGAAAAAATTGTTTGTTTATGCCTCAGCTTTTTCAGAAGAATTTGAAGCGGCAAAAGGGTTTGGCTGGGAATTGGGTCCAGCAAACTTCGATTGGCACAAACTTCGCGATAATAAGAATCAAGAAATTCAGAGGTTAAATGGCATCTACGGCAATCTATTGGATGGAGCTGGCGTTGACCTTCATGAGGGTAGGGCAACCATTCTCGACCCACATCGTATTGAAGTAAACGGCCAGCAATTTAGTTGTAAGAACATTCTTATCGCCACCGGTGGAACACCCTTTGTTCCAGAGTTTCCTGGAAGTGACTTGGTTATTACTTCTAATGAAGCCTTTTTCCTTGAAGACCTACCTAAGCGAATCGTGATTGTCGGCGGTGGTTATATCGCAGTTGAGTTTGCAGGTATCTTTAATGGCCTGGGTGTAGAAACTCACCTTGTTTATCGCGGCCCATTATTTTTAAGGGGTTTTGACCAAGAACTACGAGAAGTCATTAAAGAAGAAGTTGAAAATCAAGGAGTTAATTTACACTTCTCAACTGAAATCGAGAATATTGAAGCTCTGCAAGACAATACCTATAGAGTGCAATTTAATAATGGCTCCAGCCTGGAAACAGGGCTAGTAATGTATGCCACAGGTCGTAAACCTAATATAGCTGGGTTGGGCCTTGAAAACACCCAAGTAGAAACAAAATCGAATGGTGTAGTCGTTGTAGATGATTATTTTCAGACCGCTGAACCCTCTATCTATGCATTAGGTGATGTAATAGGGCGTGTAGAACTGACGCCAGTGGCTATTACAGAAGGTATGGCATTAACTAAAACATTAGTTGAAGGAACCCCAACAGCGATTGATTACAGCAATATACCTACAGCTGTTTTTTGTCAGCCGAATTCAGCATCTGTGGGCCTGACAGAAGAGCAAGCCCGCGAACAATATGGCGATGATTTAAAGGTATTCCGGAGCCGTTTTCGTCCTATGAAAGAAACATTGGGCGGCGGTGCTGGTAAGGTCTTTATGAAAATGATTGTGGTAGAAAGCACCGATGTAGTGATGGGCTGTCATATGGTCGGCGAACACGCCGGTGAAATTATTCAGGGAATTGCCGTGGCCATGAAGGCTGGTGCTAAGAAAGCTGATTTTGATGCGACTATCGGCATCCATCCAACCGCCGCAGAAGAATTTGTCACTATGAGGTAAGAGTTTCAAATGCATACCGCGGGGAGGGTGCATAAATAACGCCCCTCCCCAGAGTATTTACTCTCTAAGAATAGGGTACATGTCAGTGAAAACCATATCCTTATCTGCATTTGCCTGATGGCATCCTGCGCAGCTTGCCTTTGGTGCCGCCGGTGCTGTTTTTTCATAAGGAGGAGCATGGTGCCCAAAATTAAAAAACCCCCACCCATTAGTGTCTTCAAAGCGGCTTGAGTCTTTTACCATCACATCCATACCATTGAGCTCTCCCGCAAAATAACCCCGGCCAGATATTCCATTTTTTGAGCCATCAGGGTGATCACCTTTTTGCAATAACACTAATTCTTTTGCTATCACCGTCCCTTCAGGGAATATTCCTGTTCTCTCATAAACAGCAAAAGCATCGGAGTTAATATAGACATGGTGAAACTCTGGGAAGGCTGCTTGCCCATTATTTAAACCGTTTGGGGTTAAAGGAGCACCGATAAAGACCCAACGCTGAAAGTCTTTTGGCACCACCAATTCACCCTTAGCATTGAAAACCGCAGCCCCTATAGAGGTATCTTTATTTTCAGCATTTGCAACTAAAGTGGTCACTCCGCTAATAACTGCAATGAGAAACACGACTAATAACGAGAATTTCATAACTTGTCTCCTTGATTTATTCGAATCAAAACCGTTATGCCAAATAATTCACTTCCTAGGATCAAATAAACATTGAGCAATAACGGCATAAAGAGATCATTGCATTACTTTTGATAATTTTGAGCACATAAAGTACATTTATTTATACTTTAAGTATCAATACGTGTAGATATCAAAGAGAGAAATCAGACAATGACAGACAGACTAGTGCAGCTTCTGGAATGCTTTGAATTGAAAGCTAATGTTTTTCAAACAGGTCCACTTTGTCATTCAGGAGATTTTGGAACAGAAAAAGACGTGGGATATATACATATCCTTCAACAGGGGAGCTTGTTAGTAGAATCAAATAAGCATAAACCACTGGCTCTCAGTGAACCCTCATTGATTCTCTACATGGACACTACACAGCATCGACTCATTCCAATAAAAAAGGCCACTCATACGCTATGTGCGTCTTTTGAATTTGGGGCAGGGTTGGTTAATCCAATTTTTTCAGGTTTTCCAGAAGTCATTTGCTTAAAGCTTGAAGACTTAACAGATCTAAAAAATGCTCTTCATTTAATGTTCAAGGAAGCAAGTGATAATCACTGCGGCAGGCAAGCTGTACTTAATCGTTTGATTGAGGTGGTCTTTATCCAAATACTTCGAGATTTAATGGATGAGCAAAGAATACATATTGGGTTGCTAGCAGGCTTGGCAGAACCTCGTTTGGAAAAAGCACTAAATGCCTTACATAAGGAACCGGCTAAGACTTGGTCACTTGAGGAACTAGCCTCAACTGCAGGTATGTCCCGTGCGCGATTTGCTGCCAAGTTTCGCGATATTGTCGGTATGACGCCGGGTTATTATCTATCAGAATGGCGTATATGCATTGCCCAAGCCTTAATAAACAAAGGCAAATCTATCCAACTTATCGCGGATACTGTGGGTTACGCTAGCGCTAGTGCTTTATCGCGAGCATTCAAAGCTCATAGGGGAGTAACACCTACAGAATGGGCTAAGCAAAATAAGAATATTTGAGAACAATAAAAAAGCTAAGAAACTGCGCGGACAGCCCCAGGTCCTACACCGACAATACGTTTAAATACCTTTGAGAAAGAGGACTCATTGTCATAACCACACTTCAAAGCCGCATCAAGCGTTGTTACTTTATCATCAGCCAATAGACGGTAGGCAAGGGTGACTCTCCAATACAGCAGATATTCCATAGGCGTTTGCCCGACTATTTCTTTAAACTGCTTGGAAAAGCTTGCTCGTGACATACCGCAAAGGGAGGAGAGTTCCTCTAATGTCCATTTTTTGTCAGGGTATTCATGCATAGCTCGAATAGACAAACTTAATTTTGGGTGAATCATCGCAGCAAGAATCCCTTCTTCAACGGGCAATTCATCTCTAAAAACAAGAGCAAGCAAACATTCAGCTAATTTATTTAGAACAACACCCGATTGATTTTCAAAATTATTAATTTGTCCAGAATCCAGTGACTCTTGAACCATTAATGACTGAATACCACTAATAACTGATCGATTTTCTTCAGAATAATGAATAACAATATAGCAGGGCAGTGATCGGGTAATGTTTTTAATTAACGGATTTTGATGTTCAAAATAACCACAGACTAGCCCTGTGCCATCATTTTTTAGGACCTTAAAGTCCCTTGAATCTTCTTTGTTAATAGCTAATTCAGCCGAAGGAGTACTGGTAATACAGTGGCGGCTATCCTGGGGAAACAGCACCATATCACCTCTATTGAGTAACACAGGCTCCAAATCATCCATTTTAAGGTGACATTGACCATGGGTCACAATATGAAAACTAATATGATTTTGGCCTGAGGTATCTAATGCCCAGTCACCACAATATTGGCCATTATGGAAAATATTAGCTTTTACTTTTAAGGCTGTAAGTAATTGATTTAATGGATCCATTTCTTATGGAAGTCTATTTAAGAGAATCTATTGGCAACATAAATAGCAGATCAGACATAAAGCCGAGATGCTAAGACATATAGCTTATTTGCCTAGCTGATTATTATTTCACTCGTACATTAACACTAACACTCAATAACACACGAGGATTTAATAATGAAAAATCAGCCTGCTCTAAAATCATTTTTTGGCTTTAAAAAATTGGTCGCTACCTTGTTCATCGCAGTCCCATTTGCAGCTTTAGCTGGTGTAGACACAGAAACAGATGAAAATGGTGTTATTTTGGCAGGGCATGATGTGGTAGCGTATTTTACTGAATCTAAGCCTGTTCTAGGCAAAGCTAAATACACAGCAGTACATAACAATGCAATTTACCGTTTCACCTCAGCTTCAAACCGTGACACATTTACTAAAGCACCTAGTAAGTACGCACCTCAGTACGGCGGTTTCTGTGCATACGGTGCAAGCTTAGGTAAAAAGTTTTCCGTAGACGGCAAAGCATTTGAAGTTGTTGACGGCAAACTCTACGTCAATAAAAACTTAAATGTTTATGAAATCTGGAAAAAGGATAAAGCAGGTTACATTAAAACAGCAGATACAAAGTGGAGTGCTATAGAAGCAACTGCTGCAGACAAACTATAAACATCTAATATCTCCCATAAGTCGATAGATACCTCATCCCAGGCAACTGTGATGGGGTATCTATTTTACATATTCTTTCTTCCATAACCCCAAATACAACTACGCATAATGTATATTATGTTAAATAAGGTAATGAAAAGAAATGGGAAAGGAGCTGTATCGCTCTTCTTTCCCAATAAGTTACTTAGCTAAGTCTTGTATATTATTGTTAATAAATAGACTCCACCTGTGTCTGTGCAGCCTACAGTTCTAATTTGACCCTATATTTTTTCCCTTCTGTACAAAGCGCCTTGCTAGACCAGTCTTTATAGACTTTACTAGTCCAACCGCCATCACTTTCTTTCTTTCTATATTTAACCCGTATTTGCGTATAGGTATGATCAACTTGGTTAAGGTTGAAATCCCACAGGTAAGGTTTTCCATTGGCTGATATTTGTCTATTGGGTGTTGGTTCTGAGCGCCATACTTTTTTGTAATAATCATGGTAGTCAACGTCGATAACCTTAATGTCCACTCCGGTTTTATTCACCGCATGAACCGTTACATTTTTACAGCTATTAAAGGTTTGTTTCTGGAAGGTATAACCCCAATTAAGTTCACCTTCGAGAGAAGCCCCGCCTTGGTAGCCAACAGAAACACCGAGGAACTCCCCTGTTCTTCCTGGCTTCCAGTCTATGCCCATCCAACCAGAAGCTGTTACGCCTACAACACCAACAGCTCCACCACCAACGAGCCCCCAGGCATAGCCATGCAGATCATCAAAACGGGGTCTCCAAAAGCCAACATTAATACTTCCATCTAAACCCGCAGATGGGCCAACGCTGACATTTGTTGTTGCTACCCATGTCATATTCCAATCCGTGGAACTACTACTACCCGTTTCACAACCTGCAACTCGCCCAAATGCGATGCCACCATCGGCATTAGCTCCCAATACAGCTGATCCATCCCCACCCACAGTGATAGTGAATGAGCCATAGTTCAGACCACAACCTCTTTCAATGATATCAATAGCTCCAGCTCTACGTAGGTCTGACTTTGTGACGTTTTTTATACCTTTTCTGTCAATAACAGGATCTAAGTTCTTTTTAAAATCATCGATTAAATCAATCAAACCCTCATTGCGAGCTTCGTCTAATCGATCCTCAAGTATATTTCCAAGTTCAGTTTTAAGTTGAGATTTCGAATCTGCTTTAAGATTTTTAACACCGGTACAGGCTTTTTCATCACCGGCTTTTTTTAATGGGTTACGAATAAAACCTGATGGGCATGAACCTATAGCATCGCCTCTTCGTTTTGCCGTTTTATATATATACTTGTTATTCACTTTCGGTTTACAAATGGGCGTACCATCATCTTTTAATTTCATCGTACGCTTATAGCCAGAGGGACAAGTCCAACATGCGTCCTTTCTCTTCCATACATCCTTACCCTTACAGGCACCAAATTTCACCTCCACTGTTGATTTTTTAGCTTTGCGCCTAAATTTAGGCTTTTTACAGGCCTTTTCATTCGTTGGTGAGTTCAATTTGTTGCGCTTATAGCCTTTAGGGCATGACCAACACCCACCTTTCAGGCTACCTTCTGCCACACCAAATGTGTCATTGGCCGGATAGGTATCAGCACAAGAGGATTTGCCGGTATCAGACGTACTGGTATATTTTATTTTCCCCGCATGGGTGCTGGTAGAAAACCCGAGCATTAACGTGAGTAGCATAATGATTGATTGCGTACTCAGCACTTTGAAAAGTCGCAAAATATTCATAGTCATTTCCTGTTTTTTATTCTTTTATATGTCTAATTTAAGTCTTTAATTTAAGTTTCTTTTTGAACCCTCTAGCTGATTTTGGGTTAATACAACACCTTGCAATAACCGCTATCTAAACCAGCAATTTGCTTGCGCTTAGTATCTTTGGGGCACTTCCAGCAATAACCTTTGTACTTGAATTGGTATCGAGGACATCCATTGGCTCCCCATACATATTTAGCTTTAGTGGTATCTTTATTAAAACCTGCACCGCGTTCCATACAGGCTTCTGGGTGAGTCATTTTGCGTGACAACTTAGCCCGCTTATAACCATTTGGGCAGCTGTAACATTTTGTTCCTGAACGATAAACCTGCTTACCTTCACAGCCTACTTTCGCCTTTTTATATTTTTTCGCTTTTACTTGTTTAGGTGCAGCTTCTTCCTCTTCATCCCATTCTTCATCTTCCCAACCTTCATCTTCATCATCGTCCCGATAATCATCTTCATCATCCCGGTAATCATCTTCATCGTCGTCCCGATAATCATCTTCATCATCTTCCCGGTAATCACCTTCACCATCATCTCGATAATCATCTTCATCAGAATAACTAGGCGGAGCTGAACCGGAACCGATACCCGCCTTAGACATTTCTTTGTTAAACCAACGTTGATTGTCCAGGTTAATGGGTGTCATGGTGTAATTAGCTGGAATAGCACTGGCAACGCTCACAGCAAGCTGACGATTAGGCTGTATCCTGGCTGTCCACTTACCCATCAAAGGTAAATCATCTCCGCTATATTCTCCTGGCCTCGTTCGAGAGACATTTTTAATCACAACCATTCCCGGTGAAATTTTTAGTACAAATAAGTGCAACCACCCATCAACGGCATATGCCCTCCCCGACTGTATCCTCACTGTTTTACCAATAGCATCGATAATCCAGGTTCCATCTATAGGGGAAGGTTTAGTAGCAGGCACCTGGTTTACACTGGGTAGAAAGGCTGGAATTTGTGGTATTTGGCCAAGGGGGTTGGCAGAGACAACATAACTGGATAACAGCAAAATTGCCGATAACAAAATACGATAGTATGTATTTGTATAATGTTTCTTATTCATTTCTTTCCCCTATATGTGTGCTGATCTAATTATTTTTTTAACAAAAAATCTTGATTCTCATCATAGCTCTTTATATTTTTTTTCGGTATGGGGTTAATCCCCCATTTTTTTGTTATTTAGCTCTAAGACCAACATCTATCTTTCCAACTAGCACGCCACATAAAGGTCACTAGGTCACGGTTGTAGTAACCACACTTCATAACGTGGTGGAAAGTATGTGTGATAGATAAACAGGCGGAAATGGGGTGATGACCCCATTTTGTAGTGGCGGGCCTGAAACTATGCTTTAAGCATGAATATTTATATTGGATTAAGAGCCATGGGGCTGATCAATTATGCCCTCTCTCAGAGCAAATGCGATCAACTCAACTACAGAGTGAAGGTTCAGTTTGTTCATCAAACTAGTGCGATGCTTGTCTACAGTTTTTGGGCTGATATTCATTGCTTCAGCGATTTCACGGTTACTCATTCCGCCAACGACCATGGACAATGTTTGTCTCTCTCTAGCGGTCAATGCAGTAATAGCACTTTTCTTATGAAGCAAGGCCTGAAATCTTGGGGCAATATAGGGTGTGCCTTCCAAAATCATTGGCAATTTATCCAGAAGCTCTTCGACTGGATCAGCCTTAGAAAAAAGGCCTTGTGCTCCGTCTTCAATAAGCCCCCAAAGCAACCCCGTCGCTTCCATTCCGGTAAAAACCACTGTGCAAGTGTCAGGGCTCCAGCGTTGAATATCTTTGATAATTTCGGCCCCAGAAGCCAGAGGCATGGTTATATCCAACAACAAAAGGTTAGGTTTGTGACGTTTGACTGCAGCCAAGACAGCAAAACCATCCTCGGCCTGCTCAACAACTTGCAAGCCCTCTTTATTTATACGGCCAGGTTCAGAGAGCACATCAACCAAAGATTGGCGAACAATGGCGTGGTCGTCAGCAACAACGACAGTTTTCCGCCCACCCTCTTCTTTGTCGCCTCTACAATTCCAACCTACGTTATTATTCAAAGCTTGTTTTACCTAAATATTCAAACCGTTTGGCAGGCTTGCCAAAGCCAACTTGTCAAAAACAAAAAGTAGCACTGTATGATGAAATTTCTTTTGAAAAATAGCCTAATGCTATATATTTTTTATCCGTTGTTACTTAGGGCGGATTCGACTATAACTTATTCCCAGCTTGAGCTGCAAAGCAGTGTCATTTCTTCTGCATTTTACTC
>JAJFKD010000011.1 GCA_021773405.1 Porticoccus sp. | reverse complement strand
AAGGGGTCAGAGCCCTTTAGAAAATAAAACCTGGTTTAAGGTTTTGTCTCGACCCTTTTTTATCATGTGCCGAGGTGTGGCTGACAGGGGGAGCCACCAGATTTTAGCCCCCTAAAATACGCTCCCCCTGTAGCCAAAGTGATCAACCATTGGGTTTTGGTTGTAATTCCATTGCGTAGCCAGATCAGGCTGCCGCTGTTTCTTTTCCTCCTTGTGTTGCTATTTCTTTTAAGGTGACAACTTCAGTGGGAGATAAATTGTCTGACTCATTTTGCTCTGTTGTTACTGAAGTACTGGATTTTGACGATTCGGCTGTATCAGAAGAACCAGAGTCTTTAGCAGCTGGATTTTTCTGTTTCTCATACAGGAATTGAAGAACTTGTTGACGGTAGTGGATGAATTCAGGGTCCTCTGCTAGTGCCAGCCGATCTCTTGGACGTGCTAGCTTCACATCTAGAACTTCACCAATAGTGGCAGCAGGGCCATTAGTCATCATCACAATTCGGTCCGAGAGCAGTACCGCCTCATCTACATCATGGGTAATCATGATGACGGTGTTGCCTAATTCAGTTTGAATCTCCATTAACGAATCTTGTAAGTGGGCGCGGGTTAGGGCATCCAGAGCACCAAATGGCTCATCCATTATCAGCACTTTAGGTTCCATGGCAAGACAACGCGCAATACCGACACGTTGCTTCATACCCCCAGATATTTCTCCAGGTAGCTTATGCATGGCGTGGTCCATATGTACTAGTGACAAGTTATGAAGTATCCAATCATGCATTTCAGCTTTTGTTTTGGTCTTTTTAAATATGCGTTTTACTGCCAATTCAACATTTTCATAAACTGTTAGCCAGGGAAGCAGGGCATGGTTTTGGAATACCACAGCACGATCAGGTCCTGGTTTATCAACTTCCTTACCTTCGAGAATAACTCCACCCTCTGTAGCTTGATACAAACCGGCGACAATATTGAGGACTGTGGATTTACCGCAACCGGAGTGTCCTATAAGAGAGATAAACTCACCTTTTTGAATGGGGAAATTAATATTCTGTAGTGCGCGAAAGGGCTCATTGTCAGTTTCAAATTCGATGCCTACTTGGCTGATAAGAAGATAATCGTTACTCATAATAATTCCTCAAAAATGGTTGGCTCATTTGTGCTATTTACGAACAGCTCTTAGCGAAGAATGGCCTGTTTGTCCCAGCTGATACGTTTTTGAACGACGAGCATTAAGCGATCCAATAAAAAGCCAATAAAACCGATGGCAAGTACGGCAACCATAATTCGCCCAAGGGAGTTGGATGAGCCATTTTGGAATTCATCCCAAATAAATTTTCCTAGGCCTGGGTTTTGAGCCAGCATTTCAGCAGCAATCAGTACCATCCAGCCCGTAGCCAGAGATAACCGTAGCCCTGTAAAAATCATTGGTATAGCTGAAGGAATAACAATTTTTTGTACATGAACCATAGAGGACAGTTGCAATACTTTACTTACATTGACCAGATCTCTATCAATACTAGCCACACCAACAGTTGTATTAATGACAGTAGGCCACAAACAACAGAGAGTAACGGTAAAGGCCGAGGTCAAAAAAGCCTTTTCAAAAAATGGATCATCACTGGTATAGAGTGCAGAAACCACCATCGTAACCAGGGGTAGCCATGCTAGGGGTGAGACCGGTTTAAATGTTTGTATGATGGGGTTGATGGCGCGGTAGAACTTGTCACTGAGACCACAAGCAATGCCCATGGGTATTGCAATAAAAGATGCAGCAAAAAACCCAAACGCAACGGTGTATAAACTGGTTAGTATTTGATCGAAAAAGGTGGCCTTACCGGTGTAGCTGCGGACTTTAATTTTTGCATCAGGATTCTTTGCCAGCTTTTTGGTATTGCGTTCTTCTTGACGTTTATAAAACTTTTTTTCTTTCTCACGTTCACGCAGGTGTTCATCTACAAGGTTTTTAGATTGCTCCCATACCTGTTCAGGGCCTGGGAATTGCCCCAGTGAGGTAATAATATTATTAGCTACAGATTGCCAAAGTATCAGAAAAATAGCGATCCCGGCGAGTGGTAGGGATATGGCTTTAAATAGCTGTCGAAAAAGCTGTTGAAACTGTGCTGAGGAAAACTTGTTTTCCTGTTGTTCATTTCTGAAGGGGGCTATGGTTTCAGATACGGTTTCAGTCATGATTTAATCCTTCCTTTAGAAGCTGGCAGGCCCATTTAGATTCATCTGGAGTGGGGCCAGTCAGCTTCTTTTTTTTTAAAGCAAAGTTTTAAATTATTTAAAAAACTTCTGTTATAGGGTTTCGTCTTTTAAACCAATGGGGAATTTTTTCAGGTAAGCATTGGGTTGCTTGCCGTCATAAACAATGTCATCGATAAAGTGTTTTTGTGGGTCACGGAAACCTTCTTCAGAAACAAAATCTGGGAAGTCTGAAGCTTTCATCAAACCCTCGCTAATTAACTCTTTAGCTGCTGTAGCGTAGATGTCTGGGCGATAGACTTTCTTCGCTGTTTCCAAGTACCAGTCATCGGATTTAGGCTCTGAAATCTGACCCCAGCGACGCATTTGAGTGAGATACCAGATGGCGTCAGAGTAGTAAGGGTAGGTAGCAAAGTAACGGAAGAATACGTTGAAATCAGGGACTTCACGTTTGTCGCCTTTTTCATACTCAAAAGTGCCGGTCATACTGTTAGCAATAACATCGTAATCGGCGCCTACGTATTCTGAGCGGGACAAGATTTCTACGGCAGCTGGACGGTTGGCATTATTGTTTTCATCTAGCCATTTAGCGGCTCTCAATAAGGCTTTAACAATGCGCGCTGTGGTGTTCGGATATTTTTCCGTAAACTCTTTTGACATGCCGAATACTTTTTCCGGATTGTTTTTCCAGATTTCGTAATCGGTAATAACTGGAACACCAATGCCTTTAAATACTGCCTGTTGGTTCCAAGGTTCACCTACGCAGTAACCGTATATAGTTCCAGCTTCCAAGGTGGCTGGCATTTGTGGGGGAGGGGTAACAGATAGTTGTGCTTCTGCATCTATCATGCCACTGGTATCACCCTTATGTGGGGCATAGTAGCCAGGGTGAATGTTTCCCGCTGCAAGCCAGTATCGGAGTTCGTAATTATGGGTTGATACGGGAAAAACCATTCCCATTTTAAATGGCTTGCCTTCATTGAGGAATTCATCAACTACAGGTTTTAGGTAGTCGGCTTTAATCGGGTGTACCGGTTTGCCATTTTCAATCGGGACATTTTTTTTCATTTTTGCCCAGATATCGTTGGAAACAGTAATACCATTACCATTCAGATCCATACTAAATGGAGTCACAATGTGTGCTTCAGTGCCGTAGCCGATGGTAGCAGCCAATGGCTGACCTGCTAGCATGTGAGCACCATCAAGTTTTCCATCGATAACACCATCTAATAATACTTTCCAGTTAGCCTGGGCTTCGATGGTGACGTAAAGACCTTCGTCTTCGAAATAGCCATTTTCATAGGCCACAGCAATAGGGGCCATGTCTGTAAGTTTGATAAAGCCAAATTTCAGCTCATCTTTTTCTGGTTCCCCTAATTCTGCATGCCCAGCTGCAGCAATAGTTAGAGAACAAACTGCGAAAACTGTTTTTAATAATCCTGTTTTTTTTCGGATTAATTGATGTGTTTTTGGTGAAGATGAGTGCATATGAATATTGTTCATTACCTTGTGCCTTCAAGTTTTATTTAATGCAAAAAAAACCCACCAAACCTTATAAATTAAGGATGGTGGGCTTCGTTACCCTTTTAGCAAAATGTTTATATAAACAAATACTGATTTGACATTGCTCTGTTACTTTAGATTATTCAATATGCGTGCCAGTTTTAATTTTTTTAAGAAAACAGAGGGTTATGGTCGACCGGGTAACGGGTTTTATTTGTAATGGCACAAAAATATGGCATGAAAAATCTCAATGCCCTTGCATGGGGCGTCATCGTTATTTGAAATTGCGGTTAATTAATTTTTAAATTAATTAATGTCGTATGGCAGGTGTTTCTGATTCGTTGATACCATTATTTAAATCAGAAAACTGATCGGTAATAGTTTCAGTCTTATAGTCAGAGTCTGGTGAGGTGATGTTTAGGTGCCTTGCCGCTTCTCTATAAAGATCAGTTCTATAACACTGTTGGCTGATAGAACTAATTTTTGCTTGTTCTATTTCTTTTCCTAAAAGGTTTTCGCATTCTTTTAGCATAAGCTCTGCCTGTGATCTCCATGGAAAACCCGCATTGTATTTAGAAAAAACATGGAAGTTGGGCAAGTCATGTGAATCGTTAACTCGGTTATAGGCAATTTTCCCGGTTAAAGAAGGCCTCAGGCTGTGTTCAGAAATATCTAGGTACTCTGGCTTTGAAATAACCTTAATGGCAAGTTCACGGTTATTCATATCTGCTAACCATTCACACGCTTCCATAAGGGCCAAACGCAATCGGAGGTGAGTGGCAGGGTTTTTTAGGTGCCAGTCTTCTAAAACGCCCAGTACTTTTTCAGTGGCATTATTCCAAATTTGAGAACCACTGGCAGCCAGTACACCCACACCGTAGCTAACAGCGATACTATTCCATGGCTCACCTGCGCAAAACCCATCAATAACACCTTGGGCGATGCTGTCTACCATTTGTTCGGGGGGAAGCACTATTATTTTTACATCTTTGTCGGGATCGATTCCCCTTGATTTAAGCCAAAAGCGTAGCAAAAAAGTATGTGTAGAAAAGGGATGAACAGTAGCGAAAGTAATTTGCTTGTTTGTTTTAAGGTATTCTTCTTTTGATCGTTGATTAAAGTAGGGGCTTCCACAATTAGTGATGTGGTTAGAGAGTTTTTTCCATAAGTCTGGAGATAGTGTAATACCATTTCCATTCAGTGATAGCGCGAGCCCTGTAATGATAGGGGCTCTGATTCCTGCTGCTCCTAACGTTGTTACTAAAGGCATAGGCGCAAGCATTTGACTGGCATCTAATGCGCCGGTAATGACTTTGTCACGTATATTTGCCCAAGATACGTCTCTCTTCAGCGATACAGTTAAATCATATTTACTAAATAGCCCAAGTTCTTGACTGAGAATAAGCGGAGCACTGTCGCTAAGCCTCATATATCCAAGTTTAATTTCTTTTTTCTCTGGGCTTGGTAATGGTTTTTTTAACATTTTATTATTCATTGTTTTAGTTACACCACAGTTTTTTCCATTAGCTCGATCACTGATTTTGCTGCATCAGGAAGGCTTTGATTCGTATCCATTGACAGCGTACGTAAAGTTTTATGCGCTTTATTTTCATCAATATTGTGTTTTTTCATTAGCAATACTTTTGCTTTTTCAATGATAGATTGATTGGCCAGTTTTCTTTGGGCTTCATCAAGTGCCTGGCGTAGTGATTGATAGGATTTAAACTGGGCTATAGCCAAATCAATAATAGGTTTTACACGCTTTGGGTTAAGCTCATCCATTAGGTAGGCGGTAACACCTGCGTCAACAGCCGCTTCAATATAGGCGGGGTCATCTTCTTCGGTAAACATGACCACAGGTTTTGGATTGTGATGGCTAAGAACGGACAGACTTTCTAATACATCGCGCCCGGGTGACTGAAGGTCTATTAATACCATATCGGGTTGATGCTGTTCTATTTGATGCAACAACCCTGTTGTTGTGGGTAATCGACATAAAACAATAAAACCGGCCGCCGTGAGCTTTTCTTCAACACTGGCAGCCCGTTCAAGGTGATCATCGACCAACATGATTTTAATTGGATCGTTATCAACTATATCTATCATAAATACATAAACCCATTGTTATGGGAGGTATAAAAGCGCATAGAGGAGGCGGATAGTTAAGCCTCATATGCGCTGTTAAATTAAAATTTCAAATTAATGGTGAACCACAATTTATCTGTATCTGTAGATAAATCTTCAGCATCATATTTGGCGTATTTAAGCTGTACAGAAACATTTTTATTGACAGGATAGGTGGCTACTGCATCAAATTCTGTACCATAGTCAGCACTGCCTTCATCTGCAGAGAAGTCATGGTAAAACATGGCTAATTTAGCTGGACCTACTTTACCAGCGACTTTGAAGTATACATCTTCAATACCATTAGCTGGGGTCACCAGGAATTTATCTGCCCAACCTTGAAATTTGTGTAGGGTAGCCAAGGGTGTCCTAAAGGCAAAATTTCCATCATCGCTACCTAGTTGCTCATAACCTGTAGCCAGTGCTACGCCTTTTACTTTGTAGCCCAGTTCGGCCATATAGTATTCAGCGTCATAGTCTACAGGGTTGTCTTTGTAGTCCGACTGAGTTGCTGCGGCAGCGGAAATAGACACAGGGCCAAATGCACCCTTGTACTCGATACCGTAGGTTTCGGAGGAGTTTACTGCTGCGTTATCAAAATCTAACAGGTAGCTGTACAAACCAATGGTATGACCTTCAGCAGGTGAGAATGATGCGTACACGGCATGTGAATCAGATTCATAGCGACGGGGTTGGCCACCGTTAGTATCTGGTCCAAAAATACGGTTTACGTCCCATATGTAACTGTAGTCAACCTTTATAGCACCCATATCTGTATTTATGGGCAATTGAATGCGGGCAGAGTCGTAGGTTTGTTCGTTTTGTCTCCAGCCCACACCGCCAACGAAGCGTTGGCCAGAATGTAGGATACGTTGGCGACCTGCGATACCGGTAAAACTATCACCTTTGTATTTCAAGTAAACTTGGTTGATGTCAGTGCCATCGGGATCAGCCACAATAGGGTATTCACCTGCTTTACCATTGGATGGTGTGGCATAGTTTTCGCCACCAATATGGCTGACATTATCAACTTCTACAAGTCCCGAGAACCCTTTGTAGCTGGCTGAGCTCCAGGTGATTCTGGATTTTAGAGTAGATGCGTCGGCATCTTTGGCTGAAGCGTTGTCATCTACGAATTCATAGCGGTAGCGCATGCTGAATTTTGTATCACTTTTTGTCAGGACTTCAGAAAAACTAGTCGCTTCGTCAGCCATAACTGTTGTAAAAGGGCTTATGCCGATACAAGCAGCCAATGCTGAATATTTGAGATATTGCCTTTTCATATAAATACCTTGTATTAAAAAATTCCCCAAACTAGAAAAAGAAAAAGCCCGCCCGCCAGAGGGCGAGGGCGGGCTTCATTACCCAACAGAATGCAATGTCACTTTTACACTACAAAAACTATGCCATTTATATAAATGTCAATATTTACAATAAGGTAGGGGGTTTTTGGTGGGGCGGTAACTCTTTTGGGTGGTCAGGGTTGGTGCAAAATCACAGCGGGAAAGAAATATTTTGGGGCAAAAAGCCTAGATACACTTTTAAAGAATGGTAAAAATATGAAAAAAATCAATTTTTGGTCTACTCGTCACCCAATTTGTGCACTTCGTCACATTTTTTATGTTTTGATATTTTTTCGCTTTATTGTGTCCACTTCTAACAGCGCCCTTAAAACGAGGCTATGAATAGGTGATTTGGAGCATCTGGTGAAAATTGAAACAAGAGATAGACGAAAATTTGGTGGAGACAGAGTTGTAGCCAGGTGTGAGGTGGTCTTAAAAAGCCCAGACCTTTTTTCATGCTATCAAAATAACAGGGCTGGTTACATGGCTTTAAATATTAGAGGTGGCATTTTTTATCTTAATCAAGTGATCACGAAAAATAACTTTGAAAAAATGTTTCCCGATGGCAATACTGCCATGTTTAAAGAGCTGAGACTCTTTTCTGATATGGGTAAAAAGGTTCTTATTAAAAATATTAAAGTTAAGTTTCTTAAAAAGAAAGAAGGTGGAGAGAGGCAAGGTTTAGTATTTCGTTTTGTTGATATATCTGAAGAGCACCTTGATATTCTTCTCAGACTTAATGAGGTTTTACCTGCTGTAGGGTCTCAAGAAGAAATGTCTATCCCCGCCCAAGATTCTTTATATGGGATGGTCTCAAATTAATAAATGATACCTTTGTTTGTTTAATAGAAGCAGGATTATTTAGTTTGAGGTGTTTATTTTCTTTCCCATAAAAAAGGCCGCTATTTTAGCAGCCCATTCAAATTTTTTTATTCGTTATTTTTCTATTGTTCCTTACGGCACATAGCTATCTCGAGAGCACTTTTCACAGCCATTCACTAGTTCAAAATGCTTTTTAGCTTCTCTTAATGCGGCGCGAGAGGTTGGAAACATTCCAAGCATTTTTTGATGTTGAGAATCGGGAACATCTGGGCAGAATGTATTTAGATTATGAATGATATGTTTGCCAGAAGGTTGTTGTGTTTTGTCTACAATATACCGTGCCATATAGTCCTCCTTAGTGATCACCTAAAAACTTTTTATCATTTCTAATGCCTTTATTACTTTATGGGCTACTTTGTTGTGCAATACTTTTGAAGCAAAACCCTAGTTTGGCATTCCTGAATCCTAAATATAAATTTAGAATATGGCAAGTAATGCCTATTCAATGATTTCTTTAACGAAATATACCCTTATATTTTAAAAGGTTATGAATGTGAAAGCCTTGATCTAAAAAAGCCAGATTGATTCCTCACTCTGGCTCTCTCCGGGGTTAATTTTGATACTTAATGTATTAGTCCATCGTTTCTTTTTTGTGTTCCCGCCGTTTATCACCCATTTCTTTACGGGCATCTTTTGCTTCTTTCTTTGTTACAAACCCGTCGCCATCTTTGTCCATTTTGGCAAAATGTGCTCTACGCCTTTCTAGCATTTTCTGAAGGCCTGCTTCGTGCTCGCGGACAGAGATAGCACCATCGTTATCTGTATCCATTTTTTTAAACATCATTTTGCCAAAATGATGCTTGCCGTGGTGTTTACCATCACGTGGACCGCCATGTTCTGCCCAAACAGCAGTGGCAATGCCCAGTGTGGTTACCGTCAATAGGGTGAGGGTGATGATAACTTTTTTCATGTAATTTCCCTTTCAAATAAATGTTGATTAATAGTCATATGTAAGACTTTAAACGTGTTGTCTTAAAATTGGTTGACGAGATATAAAAAAAGAGCGCTTTTTTGGGCGCTCTTTTTTAAAAAGTGTATAAATCGTTATTTATCTTTAATTTTGTTTATCTAAAATCGCTTCTACCTCATCCATAAGTCTATCCATACGTTTAATAATCGCTTTATAGACCTCTGGTGAGGCCATATCAACACCTGCATCTAACAGGATTTGATAGGGGTAATCAGAACCTCCAGCCCTTAGAATATTAAGAAAGTTTTCCTGTGCAGGTTCGCCTTCACTAAGGATTTTATCTGTAAGGAAGTAGGCCGCTGATATGGAAGTGGCATACTGATAAACATAGAAGTTTCGGTAGAAGTGAGGGATATAGGCCCATTCCACGGTATACAGCTCGTCTATGTTCATAATTCCTTTATCGTGGCCGTAATAACGTTTCAGTATGTCGCCATACATGCTATTGAGCTTGTCTCCAGACAAAGCACCACCATTCTCTACTTGTTCGTGTATGGCCAATTCAAATTCAGCAAATTGGGTTTGGCGGAAAAATGTGCCACGAATTTGTGAGAGTTCTTTAAATAAATAGTAGAGACGCTCTTGGTCATTTTTTGCATTTTTTCTCAAATAATCAAAGAGCAATACTTCATTGGCTGTAGAGGCAATTTCAGCAATAAATGTAGCGTAATCGGCTTTCGTAAAGGGCTGGCTCTCATTGGACATCAGAGAGTGCATAGCATGCCCCCATTCATGGGCATAGGTGCTTACTGATTCTATAGTGTTATCAAAATTCAATAGCATATAGGGGTGGGCATCATAGGCAGCCCCCATGACATAGGCGCCACTTCGTTTGCCTGGGCTGGGATATACGTGCATCCAGTTTTGATTCACGGCTTCTGTAAAGGTCTCAATATATTTGTTACCCAATGGCTGCAGTGCCTTAATAGTAAGTTCTCTGGTTTCTTCTAATGTATAGGATTTATCCAGAGATATGACTGAAGGGTAAATATCGTAATATTCCGTTTCATCAATTTTCAGCATACGCTGCCGAAGGCTAATTAAGCGATGCAGACTGTCGATTTTATCGTTAACAGTCGTTACTAGTGCCCGGTAAACTTCTTCGGGGATATTGTCATTGTCTAAAGCACGCTGAAGGGATGAATCAAAGCCACGGAGTTTGGCTACTAATACATCGCTTTTGACCTGCCCTTCGAGAGTTATGGCCAAGGTTTGGCGGTAATTTTGAAAGACTTCCCAAAAAGTTCTAAAGACTTTTTCACGGTCTTCCCTGGACTCTGATGTGCGAGATTTTCCATAACCAGATGCATCAAGGCGGACGGTTTCACCATTAGATAAAGTGATTTCAGGCCAGGGCATCTCTGCATTGGTGAGTACCTCATAGGCATTGGAGCCTGTACTCAGGGCATCATAGGAAGCAGCGATAATACGCTCTTCCTTTGGGCTGAGAATATGCTTTGCCTGGCGCCGGGTGTTGAGGATTGAAAAATCGTAATCTTTTAATGCATCAGAGTTTTTTAGGAAGCCATTAAGTTTATCTTCATCGATAGCTACTAATTCTGGATCAACGTAGCTGGTGGCTTCACCAAGCTGTGTTAGCAGAGACTGGGCAATGGAAGATCGTTCCCTATTTTCCGAATTACCAAGGTCCGTGTCTTTTGCCAGAAAAGCATAGACGTATAGATGCAATAAATCTTTATATGTATTGTTGATGAGAGCCATGCATTCAGCTAGCTTATCTGCACTTTCTCCCAGCTTCCCTTTACATTGATCCAGTGTGGTTATACGAGCTGCAATTTCTTCTCTGGCAGAGTTCCAGCTGGCTATATCCGGATATAAATCACCTAAATCCCATACCGTTGCCGCCTGATTTTCGGTATTTTGGGGTACGTCAGGTTGTACTTCTTGTGCTGTTACTTGCTGCGTTAAAAGAACAAGGGTTAACGATAGCGTATGAACAAGGGTTACTGTTTGTTTCATTTTTTTATTGTTCCCAAAGGTAAGTCCGCATTACTGATCCGAAATAATTTTATCTACAGTACAGAGTAGTGAACCATCCATTAGTTTCGTTGAAACCTGATCTCCAGGCTTTTTATCACTTACTGAACGTACTACATGTTGATTGTTATCTAAAACAATAGCGTAGCCCCTCTGCAGGGTATTGAGAGGGCTTACAGTGTTTAATAATTGAACTGAATTTTTCCATCGCTGTTGTTTTTGGTTCATTAAATTCTTCATTCCACCCGCTAATCGTTGTTTGAGTGTTTTTATCTGTAGCTGCAAACTATCTAGCTGTTGGCTAGGGTGGTTTTGGTTAATTTTGCTTTCCAGTGAATCTATACGGTGGCGCTGTTCATTTAGATTGGCAAGTACAGCCTGTTTTAAACGTAATTCCAAACTTTTTAACTGGGTTTGTTGATGCGTTAGCTTTTCACCTGGATGCCGTAGTCGTCGATTTAGATAATCAACTTGCTGATTACTTGCGTTGATACGTTGCAAAATAGTATCGGTTAATAGCTGCTCGTACCCTTTAAAATTCGCCAGAAGTTGCTGGCCATCAGGGCTCAATATTTCAGCAGCTGCAGAGGGTGTCGCTGCACGGTAATCTGCTACAAAGTCTGCAATGGTGAAGTCAGTCTCATGGCCGATGGCACTCACTATGGGGATATCACTGTTATAAATTGCCCGGGCAAGCACTTCTTCATTAAATGCCCAAAGATCTTCTATGGAGCCACCGCCACGGCTTAGCAGCAATACATCACAGCGTTGTTCACTATCAGTTGCCATGCTGTTAGCGCGAGCTATTTGGTCGGCTAGCTCTTTTGCGGCAGTCTTCCCCTGTACAACGCTGGGGTAGAGAGTAACGGGTATGGCGGGAAAACGCCGTTTTAATATAGAAAGAATATCTTTTATGGCTGCACCCGTTGGTGAGGTAATCAGCCCAATTCTTTTTGGCAAAGAGGGAAGGGCTTGTTTGTATTCTTCACTGAACAGCCCTTCTTGGGATAGCCGGTTTTTTAGTTCATCAAACTGTCGCTGTAGTGCACCGTAGCCAGCTTCCTCCATATGCTCAATGATAAGTTGAAAATCACCGCGGCCTTCATAAATACTGACACGGCAGCGAATCATTACATGGGAACCGTTTTCAGGTGCAAAACGAACCAAGTTATTTCGGTTACGGAACATGGCACAGCGAACCTGCGCTTGCTCATCTTTTAATGTCAGATACCAATGGCCTGATCCGGGGCGGGAGAAGTTGGATATTTCTCCTTCAACCCATACTAGGGGTAGGTGTGTTTCCAGCAATTGCCGAGCTCTTCGGTTAAGCTGGGATACCGTGAGGGTTGAGGATTGTTGAATATCGCTGTTTACATCCATGCTGGTATTGTCCATCACCGAGTTGTTTAGTCAATTTATATCGCGATTTGTTTGATTTAGAGGTGATTTAAAGACGGTGAGATAAGTAGAGCGGCCAGGTTAATATCATCATGATTAATCATGCCCAACTATGTGAAAAATGGTATTTTTTTAGGCTTGATAAGCTTATAATGCCGCGCTTACTTTAAAACCTGCTTGCTGTCTAATAGTTATACACGATGGTATAGGGTTTAAAAATCCACATTCTGATGAGGTAAGCTACCCAGATGTTGCGAATTGCTCAAGAAGCACTCACCTTTGACGATGTCTTATTGGTTCCCGGGTACTCCGAGGTCACAGCCAAAGACGTTTCACTACAAACTCGCCTGTCACGAAATATCTACCTAAACATTCCGCTAGTCTCGGCAGCCATGGATACCGTGACTGAAGCAAGGCTGGCCATTGCTCTTGCCCAAGAAGGTGGCATTGGCATTATTCACAAAAGCATGACCATCGAAAAACAGGCACAGGAAGTTCGCGCTGTAAAAAAATATGAAAGTGGGGTGGTTAAGGATCCGATTACAATCAATGCAGAAGCGTCTATTCAGACCCTTCTGGAATTAACTAACGAACATAATATTTCCGGTGTGCCAGTTGTTGATGATGGCGACTTAGTCGGTATCGTAACCCGCCGTGATGTTCGTTTTGAGCCTGGTCTGGATTTACCTGTCTCGGCGATAATGACGCCGAAAGATCTTCTGGTTACTGTCAAGGAAGGCGCCAATGCTGATGAAGTAAAAGCTTTGTTGCACAAACATCGTATTGAAAAGGTACTGGTAGTCAACGATGCATTTGAGCTTTGTGGATTGATCACCGTTAAGGATATAGATAAAGCTGAAAAGTACCCAAATGCTTGTAAAGATGATCAAGGGCGTTTGCGGGTAGGTGCATCTGTAGGAACCAGCCCCGATACAGATGACCGCGTTGCAGCACTTATAAACGCTGGCGTTGATGTGTTGGTTGTTGATACAGCTCATGGCCACTCTTTAAACGTGATTGATAGAGTAAGAAAAATTAAATCCCAGTACCCTGAAGTGGATGTTATCGGTGGCAATATTGCCTCTGCTGAAGCTGCATTGGCATTGGCCGAGGCCGGTGCTGATGGTGTAAAAGTGGGTATTGGCCCAGGTTCTATTTGTACCACTCGAATTGTTACGGGTATTGGTGTGCCACAAATCTCTGCCATTGCTAATGTGGTTGAAGCATTGTCGGATAAAGATATTCCAGTTATTGCTGATGGTGGTATTCGATTCTCTGGTGATATTTCTAAGGCTTTGGCTGCAGGAGCACACTCGGTGATGATGGGTTCAATGTTTGCTGGTACAGAAGAAGCACCG
>JAJFKD010000002.1 GCA_021773405.1 Porticoccus sp. | reverse complement strand
CCGGAGCTATTAAAGATCATGAGGGTCTGTTTCTTTCCGCACAGGGCGGTACCTTATTGCTGGATGAAATTGGTGAAATGCCCGTCAGCCTTCAAGTGAAATTACTGAGAGCGTTGCAAGAGCGCCAGATCCGACCTATTGGTAGTACTCAGCATATTCCCATCAATGTCCGGGTCATTTCTGCTACTAATGTAGACCTTGAACAAGCGATGGAGTCAGGGCAGTTTCGTGAAGATTTATTTTACCGCCTTAATGTAGTGAATTTGCATATACCAAACTTGACCGAGCGTTCTGAAGACATCCCCTTACTGGCTCATTATTTTTTGAAAAAAGCCGATGCGGATGCAAATCGTGTGACCAGTTTTGCTCCCGGTGCCATGGAATTAATGGTGAAAGCACCTTGGCCGGGTAACGTGAGACAACTGGAAAATGTGGTACAGCAGACAGTCGCCTTATCCATGTCACCTGTGATCTCAGAAGATTTGGTTAGGAAAGCATTATCTGTTGAAGAGAGTAACTCCCTAAGCTTCAATCAGGCCAGGCAGCAATTTGAACATGACTATCTGATTAAATTGTTAAGAATTACCAATGGTTCTGTCACCGAAGCTGCACAGCTGGCACAACGAAATCGAACCGATTTTTATAAGCTGTTAAAGCGCCATCAGATTCAACCTGCACTGTTTAAAAACACTTCAAAATAGTCACTTTCTTTTAATCCTTTGTTGCTACTCCTGTGGCTACTTTATTGGAGAAAAAACGTGTCGCTTTTTTGCGACAGTCTAACTATTTGATTTTAATGACTATCAGTAATCCCTCTTCACTTGTGTCGTTTTTTAGAGACAAATTTGGGGACAAAAAAGGTTCAAAGGCTAGGTGGGAAACCTGGCTCGCCTCAAATGCATTGATAAATAAAAAGAATTTTTTACTGGCACACATTTTGTAATACAACCTCAGGCAAGACACTACTTGGTGTTGATCGGTCACAGTGTTGATAGATCACGCTGAATAAAACAGGCAAGCATTCTGAGGCTCACATGCAAATTAGTTATGAATTAACGAAAGACCCAAAGTTGCTCGAGGAATATTACCAAGTGAGAGGGCAATGCTATCAACAGGAGCTCAAACTCTCTTCATTTGATGGCTCAGAAGAGCCGGCAGATCGTTATGGCGATATTTTTGTTGCTAAGGACGATAGAGGTTGTCTGGGTGGTGCACGCATCGTTGGAAGTGAAAATGGACTATTTTCTAATTTGTCCTTCGCAGGTTTGATGGAGCAACTGAACTTACTACCCGGCCAGTGTTGTATCTGGGAGCGGCTTGCAGTCTCACATACCTTTCGTGAGAGTCAGCGTCAGCCAGAGTTCTGTGATTACCTTATCCAAACTTCTCGGGCACTGGGGTATGACTATGCTTTTATGGTTAGCTCCGCGAGAAATGCCCGTTTTTACCGGCTTTGTCATTCCACCCTGAATATTCCATTCCAAATTTGTCATCAAATTGAATGTGCGCCAACAGGTAATTTCGCTCAGCTTGAGCATGTATTGTCCGTTGCACATTTAAGGAATGATGACGTTGAGAAAGTTGTACCTGAAACAAACCACTATTTTGCTTTAAGCCAACAGCCTTTCTATGGTGTTGCTGCATAGTGATGTTGCGGCATAGTAGTGTCGCTGCTTAGATACAGTGCTTTTAATGCTGAGTCTTTGCTTTTGAATAACAGAGCTTCTACTTTCGCCTAATTGCGCTAAGTCATGTTAGGCAGCTACCTTTAATGTAAAGTTAATTAATGTAATGTTAATACGATTACATTTTTGAAGGGTAGTATATCTATGACAATTAGTGTGGAAGTGGCCGCAGTACTGGACTTTCTTGCCCAGTGTCCCCCCTTTGATCAACTACCAGAATCACAACTGGTTCAGGCCGCATCCCAGGTTGAAATTGCCTACTATCGGGCAGGTAGCGCCACGGACATTCTCGATTATTCTTGCCCTCAATTATATGTAGTAAGAAGTGGAGCCTTTGAGGTTAGGGATAATGAAGGGCAATTATTGGATCGAGTCGAACCCGGCGGGTATTTTGGTTACCCCTCATTGTTGACAGGTGATGCAATTACCAACCAATTGGTAGTGATAGAAGATGGACTGATCTACCAATTAGGACAAGATACGTTTCAACAATTACGCTCCAGTTGCCGCCCTTTTGACCGTTTTTTTAATCAGGCATATGCCAAACGTTTGCGGCATGCAGTCCGGTTTCGTGAACAAAATTTTCAGTTAACTCGTAAAGTCGGTGATCTTGCTACTCGCGAGGCCGTTACAGCGAGTGCCCATGAAAATGTAGCTGATGTTGCGGGGCGAATGACTGAGGAGCGTGTCTCATCTGTCATTGTTGTCGATGATAAAGGCCAGCTTTGTGGCTTAGTGACGGATAAAGATTTTAGGGTTCGGGTGTTATCCGAGGGGTTAGGTTTTGATACCCCATTATCAGATGTGATGACCAAAGAGGTAATGAGCATCTCGACAGACAGCCTGGTTTTTGAATCCATGTTGTTAATGACAGAACACAATATTCACCATTTGCCGGTAACGGAGAATGGAATACCTGTAGCGATGATGACCACGACAGATTTAGTAAAATCACAAAAATCTGACCCGGTTTATCTGATTGGTGAAATTGGCCGTCAAGATACAGTTGAGGGGTTACAAAAAGTCTCTCGTGATATCCCCGAGCTTTTGCGTAGCCTAATACAGGCTGAGGCGAATGGTGATCAAATAGGCCGTTTACTGACGACCGTGACTGATGCATTAACTCGTCAATTATTAAAGCAAGCAATCAATAAATTGGGTGAGCCGCCAGTTACATTTGTCTGGCTAGCCTTTGGTTCCCAGGGACGGCAGGATCAGACAGCTATTTCTGATCAGGACAATGGCTTATTAATTAGCGATGCCATGACCTCTGGTGATGACGAGTATTTCAAATCATTGGCAAACTATGTCAACGAAGGTCTTGATCTCTGCGGTTACTGTTATTGCCCTGGCGATGTAATGGCATCCACAGACAGTTGGCGTCAACCATTAGTGAGCTGGAAAAAGCAGTTTCTTCATTGGATCAATCAGCCTTCACCTAAAGCACTCATGCACGCCAGTATATTTTTTGATATGCGCTGTATCTATGGTGATGAAAAGCTGTTTAATCAGCTACAGGAAACCGTCTGTAATGCAGCCAGTGGCAACGAAATATTTTTAGCAAATTTGACGGCCAACGCTCTCAAGTTAACTCCACCCATGGGCTTTTTTAAGCATTTTGTTGTTGGTCGTACAGGGGAACATAAAAATACGTTTGATATGAAGTTGAGGGGCATTATGCCCATAAACGACATAGCACGAATCTATGCGTTGTCTGTGGGCTCTAATGAAATTCATACCCTGGATAGATTGCAAGATGCCGTAGGCAGAAAATTACTGACCTTAAAAGATTCTCGTAATTTAATTGATGCCCATGAGTTTATTTCCCGATTAAGGTTGGAGCATCAGGGAGAATGCCTTAAACAAGGCCAGAAACCTGATAATCATTTAGATCCAACTAAGCTTTCATCCCTATCTCGCCATCAATTACGAGATGCTTTTGCAGTCGTTGCTAATGCCCAGTCTGCCTTGAGAATGAAATTCACCCACGGGTTGATGTAATGGGAATGCTGTGGATGTTCGATTGGTCTACCAAGTTAAGGAGAAACCGTTACCTTAACCAATGCCAGCACGAGGTAATGGCTGAATATTTAAAATCTGATTTTCCATCAGGAAAAACAGATTATCGTCAAGTCGACTATCTGGCGGCTGATCTTGAAATGACGGGTTTAGACGCTGAGTCTGACCATATTCTGAGTATTGGTTTTGTCCCGATTATCAATCAAAAAGTAGTGCTTAGTGGCGCCAAACATATTTTGGTAAACAGTGAGTTAGGGGTAGGGCAAAGTGCCGTGATTCACGGTATACATGATAGGGATATTGAGTCTGCATCATCCCTTGCTCCAGCAATAGAAGCTTTGCTCCAGGCTTTGGCCGGCAAGGTGTTATTACTGCATTGTGCACAACTTGATATGGCTTTTCTTAACCGGGCTTGTAACAATTTGTATGGGCAAAATTTATTCGTTCCGATTGCCGATACTATGGTGATTGAAGAGAATAGATTACATGCTCAAAATGGTTCTGGCGCCATTGATAGCTTGCGTTTAGGTGATTGCCGTTCGCGCTACAATTTACCCGATTATTCCGCCCATAACGCCTTAATTGATGCGGTATCTACGGCAGAACTGTTCCTGGCCCAAATGAGTTATCGTTTTGGTGCTCACCCAGCGGCATTAAGGCAACTGTTGTCAGTCAGATAACTGTTGTAAGTTAGATGGATGTACCAAAGCGAAAATAATCGATAGAGCCAATGTTATGCAAAGGTCGAATAGATACTGCATCGGATCTCCAGTAATCTTAGTGTTATAACTTATAGCTAAGAAGATAGTAGCTAACGACAACAAATTAATACGGTGTATATAAAAGGGAGCGTCTTATGTCCGAGGTTCAAGTTCATCCTGTCCACACAGATTTTGCCACTGATGCATATATTAATGCTGAGACTTATCAGCAGATGTACCAACGCTCTATCGAGGATGCAGATAATTTTTGGTCAGAGCAGGCAGAACAGTTTCTTGATTGGAAACAGCCCTGGAGCCATGTCAAAAGTTTTGATTTTCACACTGGAGAAGCCAACTGGTTTACCGGTGGCAAGCTGAATGTGACAGTTAATTGTATAGACCGTCACTTGTCCCAGCGTGGAGAGCAGACCGCCATTATTTGGGAAGGCGACAATCCCAATGAAAGTGAAAATATTTCATATAACCAGCTAAGCGAAAAGGTCAATAAACTGGCCAATGTACTGAGATCGAGGGGTGTTAAAAAAGGCGATAGAGTTTGTATCTACATGCCGATGATCCCAGAAGCGGTATATGCCATGTTAGCCAGTGCCCGTATAGGCGCAATCCATTCAGTGGTCTTTGGTGGGTTTTCCCCTGATGCACTGAAAGATCGCATCTTGGATTCTGATTGCAAAGTTGTGATCACTTCTGATGAAAGCTTAAGGGGTGGCAAACATATACCGTTAAAGGCGAATGCTGATAAGGCCATGGCGAGTTGTCCTAATGTACACACCTGTTTGGTGGTTGAACGTACTGGTGGATCCGTTGAGTGGACTGACGGACGTGACGTTTGGTATCACGAAGCAGAAGCAGGCGTTGATGCAAACTGTGAACCAGAATGGATGGATGCCGAAGACCCTTTGTTTATTCTTTATACCTCGGGTTCAACGGGTATGCCTAAAGGTGTATTACACACCACGGGTGGTTATTTGTTGCAGGCAGCCATGACACACAAATACGTCTTTGACTACAAAGAAGGCGATGTGTATTGGTGTACAGCCGATGTGGGATGGGTAACGGGGCACAGTTATATTGTTTATGGTCCGCTTTGTAATGGCGCCATCACCTTAATGTTTGAAGGTGTTCCCACTTACCCTGACGCCTCCCGCTTTTGGCAAGTTGTCGATAAACATCAGGTGAATATTTTCTACACCGCGCCCACAGCGATTCGTTCACTTATGGGAGCCGGTGATGATTTTGTTACAAAAACCAACCGTTGTTCATTACGCCTGCTAGGTACGGTCGGAGAACCAATTAACCCTGAAGCCTGGGAATGGTATTACCGAGTAGTAGGTGATTCCCGTTGCCCTATTGTTGATACCTGGTGGCAAACAGAAACAGGTGCACATATGTTGACACCATTGCCTGGTGCCCATGATATGAAGCCTGGTTGTGCTACAGCGCCATTCTTTGGTGTGGAACCGGTATTACTAGATGGTGATGGAACTATCATCGAAGGTCCTGGAGAGGGTAACCTGGCGATTAAATCTTCATGGCCATCACAGATTCGCGGTGTCTACGGCGATATGAATCGTTTTAAAGAAACCTATTTTTCTGCGTTCCCTGGCTATTACTTTACCGGTGATGGTGCTCGTCGCGATGAAGACGGCCACTACTGGATTACCGGTCGAGTAGATGATGTACTTAATGTTTCAGGTCATCGAATGGGGACAGCTGAAGTGGAAAGTGCCATGGTGCTTCACCCAGATGTAGCTGAAGCAGCAGTGGTGGGTTGCCCCCATGATATTAAAGGGCAGGGCATATATGCCTATGTCACGTTAATGGATGGAAAGGAGCCTTCAGAGGATCTTCGAAAAGAATTAATTGGGTTATGTGTTAAAGAAATCGGTCCTATTGCCAAACCTGATTTAATTCAATGGACTCCCGGTGTACCCAAAACACGTTCAGGTAAAATTATGCGTCGTATTTTACGTAAAATAGCAGCCAATGAACTGGAAAACTTGGGTGATACTTCAACATTGGCAGACCCATCAGTAGTGGATCAATTAATTGAAAACCGTTTAAACCGGTAAATATCGGTTTAAAATAATGATTTAAAAGGCCCGCATTGCGGGCCTTTTTTATTACTATTACAGAGCTTTTATTTTTTATAGCGTATTTTTAAATATAGAGTATGCTTAAGGGTATGCTCGATTAAAAATAAGGAAATATAAGATGATTCCTTTGGCCACATATACCGCTACTAATGCCGTACAGATGATAGAAAAAAAGGGTGCTAATTCTGCATCCTATGGGTGTGCTAATTCACCCTTTGGTATGGTGTGGTTGGTATGGACATCAGAGAGCTCAATTTCTGAAATGTTTTTTGGCGAAAACTGGACGCCCAAGCCCCACTATGAGAATCGTAACGATGTCATAGCGCAGAAATTAAGCAATCAAATCTTTTCTCCCTCAGAAAATAAACCCTGGAATCTCCAGGTGAGTGGTACCTCTTTTCAGTGTGATGTTTGGCGAGCATTGTTACAAATCCCCTATGGTTCAACGGTTACTTATAGTGAGTTGGCTAAAAACCTAGGGCGGCCAAAAGCTGTGCGTGCCCTAGCCAATGCGGTGGGTGCTAATTCCATTGCCTGGTTAATTCCCTGTCACCGGGTTATTCGAAGTGATGGTTCTTTAGGCGGCTACCGTTGGGGAATGGCTAGAAAACAGGCCATGCTAGCCTGGGAAAAAAACGCGGTATAAAGAGAAAGTCGTACACCAATAAATACTCTCAATATCATCTTGTTTTACTTTAATAGGTTAAAAGATTTCCATTGATCATACGTAAAGCCTACGAAGATGATTTAAATTCTATTTGTGCATTATCGAATGAAATTTATGGTAATCATTTCAAGTCCATGCCAGATAATTTTCTAGAACCAAAAGACGATAATCGGGACGCAGCCTATTGGCAGTGTTTTATGAATGTTGATGATGCCATTATTTTGGTGGCACAAGAAAAAGAAAAAATAATAGGAGCCGTTTGTGCAAAAATTGTTATTACAAAAGGCATACCTTTTCTGGCAGAAAAAACCCGTTTATATATTGGTACCATCGTTGTAACAGATAAACATCAACGGCGAGGTATTGCTTCATTGTTAATGTCCCATGTAGAAGAATTCTCCGAAAAATTTAATGCCACAGAAGTGTTGCTGGAAGTAATGTCGTTTAATCAAGATGCCATTGATTTTTATCGGGCATTAGGTTTTGATGATTTTTCTACCAAATTAGTAAAAAAACTCTCTTAATACTCTTTTTTATTATTAATATTTCATCATTTATTTCGTGGCTTTATTGCCACTATTAATAATCTTGTCTCTATTTTATGTTGTGAGAAAAAATTCTTTATATAATTAAAGTAATTGAACCTGATGAGGATGAGACCACGGTTTTTTCATGGTTGGCAGATGCGGTGGTTATATGCCACTTGCTACTCATTGTTTATGGCTTGCTAGGGGGCTTTATTGCACTGTGGCGACGCTGGGCTATTTTATTGCACCTACCTTTGGCCATTTGGGTCTCCGCAATAGAATTCACCGGTTGGACCTGCCCATTAACGCCACTTGAGAAGTGGTTGCGTGAGCAGGGCGGGGCAGAGTCTTACAGCGGTGGTTTTGTCGAAAACTATCTTATCCCTATTATCTACCCACCTAATTTAACCCCACAGATACAGATTGTTCTGGGGTTAATTGCACTGGGAGCAAACCTGTTGGTGTATGGCTATGTATTTTACCGTTGGCGACTCTCAGCGGAAAATCATTGGTAACACAGGATGTTTATCTACAAACAATCTGCAGGGCTAAGGACACCTTTACCTCCCCGGTTAACCACGTGGGTATAAATTTCTGTTGTTGTAATATCAGAATGTCCCAACAATTCCTGAATTGTGCGTAAATCGTAGCCCGATTCGAGTAAATGGGTAGCGAAGCTGTGTCGAAAGCTATGTGCCCTTGCAGGTTTATTGATACCAGCGGCCAGCACGGCCCTGTGTATTTGTTTGGTGAGTGCTGTTGGGTGCAAATGGTGTCGTCTTAGTACACCTGAGCGAGGGTCCCGCCCTATCTTGCTGGAAGGGAATAAATACTGCCAAGCAGTTTCTTTAGCAGCATTGGGGTATTTCTTACTGAGCGCATTGGGCAGGAATACATCACCATACCCATCAGCAATATCTTGGATGTGAAGTTGTTTTACTTTTTCAATTTGCCGTTGCAGTGCGGGGACTAGTTTTTGGGGAAGCATAGTAGTTCTGTCTTTATTGCCTTTCCCTCCTCGGACAAAAATATTATTGCTGCCAAAATCAATGTCCTTAATTCTCAGGGAAAGCAATTCAGCTTTGCGAAGTCCTGTGCCATACATTAATTCAATCTGCAATCGGTGAACGCCACGTAGTTGGGAGAGAATAGCGGTTATTTCAGGCTTGCTATACACCACAGGAAGTCTACGGTGGGATCTAGCGGGTGCGAAGTGTAGCTGACCCACATCCACACCTAAAAACCTTTTGTAGAGGTAAACCAATGCATTTAAAGCAATGCGCTGTGTGTTGAGGGAGCAATCACGGTTGTTAGCCAAGTGGGATAAAAAAATTTCAACTTCCGCCATGCCAAAGTGCTTTGGGTGTTGCTTGTTATTGAAGTAAATAAAGCGCTTTACCCAGTGAATATAGGTTTGTTCAGTTTGGTAGGCAAGACCACTATTGCGTATATGTAAGCGCAATTGATCGATAAAACGAGTGGGCTTACTTGGTATTCGTCGTCGTATATCGTCCATGAGACTTTACCTCCAAAATATATGTATATACATACAGTATTATTGGTATTTACGAATAGGTCAACTCCCTGGATCAGGAGCCATAGGCTTCTGTTCACAGGAAAAGTAGTATTAAGTGTTTGATTTTAAAGGGTGGTGATTTATGATCAGTGGCCATGGATTGGAAAACAAAAGCAGGGATTAGGCTTCTTTTGCCCAACTACAGAATCTCCCTCTTTGCTCCAAGCCATTGTAAATAAACAAGAATAGCCTTTGCTAAATATTTTTTGATCCTGGATAAGGGGCCAAAGTGATATGAAGCCTTAGGCTTTTGAATAAGCTGTTATAAACTCTTGGAGAACGCATGAAATACGATGATGCATCATGGCATTTCGGAGCAGACAATTTTGGTGATTTACCAGAAATTAACGGATATACCCACACAGGGACTTTTGTTGCTTGGGCAATGCTTAATGATTTGGCTGGTGAACTCCATACAGATGAATGGCCCGAGGAGATTGACAAGTTAAAATCTAGGGAAATTTCCCCGGCAGAATATTTTAGGAAAAATTGCGATGGTAAATTTACTGATGAAGATCTAAACGATCGGGGTAATAAATTCGCACAATCATTTTTTGAGAATGATTATTTCAGTGTTTATGCGGAGGCTGCTGACCCGCAGGGCCAGTATGACAACATTTACGAAATTCCAAGTAATTGGGAAACTTACGATAAAGTAGCCCCCCAACTTGATCAAGCCTTTAATCATTGGAAAAATGAAAATTTATAACAAAAGCATGCAGTGGACATTTTTTCCGTTGCGCAAATTGGCATTCGCTTCGCTCATTATATGCCAATTTACTCCACTCCAAAAATGCCAGTGATGCTGGCGTTATGCATAAATATAAATGACTGACATAAATGCAAAACTTGACACAATAGAGAATCAACAACGTATAAAATTGTTTTTGACGTTGTTTCTAATATTGGTGGCCATATCATTTTACTTCTTGCCCCCACTTGGAAAACAAACCGAGATCTCTGGAGAAGTAATTAAATTATTTGGCGTACCAACCGTTACAGGTGAAAAGTTATATTTAATTGTTCGGTTAAAAGATGGCCAGAAAGTGAAAGCAAGAATTCAAAATTCAGCTTTTTATAAAAAGGGTGAAACAGTTATTTTATTGCAGGTTGAGTCAATCATTTGCTGTTCAATAGTTTATAGGTTTCAAGGCTATGAGAAACTTAAGCATAACAAGTAAGTGGTGCGGGACTTCAGTGCTAACGCACCTCCGCTTCACACTTGAGCGTTAAGTGTCTGAATGGAGATATTAACCGATTATCAAGTTACCGTAATTAGGCAGGTATGGGTTCTTCTATTAATACTCCTATTCATTTCGGTATTTTATTTTTTGAGAACAAAGTCGATATTGCAGTCAGCACATGGTGCGCTCGTTTTTATAGGTTTTGTCTACGCAGTCGTGGCATGCGAATACACAGAATTTGACCCACCCGATCAATGGTATTGGCCTGTCTACTTTTGCTTTTGGGCTTCAATCGCCTCAATGCTATATTCTTTTAAGGCGTTTGAGGGTAAAAAATATATTCATCTAGTTCATGGTGTAACTGTATTGTCTATCCTTCTCGTAAATTTTGTCGCTTTAATGGCTGTCTCGCATGACTGGATATAAAACACTTAACCAGGCCGCCAATGGGAAACTGTTTACTCCGCGGCACTTTGGGGTAGCTGCGCCACTATACCCCAAAGCACCACTCCGTAAACAATTCCCATTACGGCGGCGTTATG
>JAJFKD010000001.1 GCA_021773405.1 Porticoccus sp. | reverse complement strand
ATCCGTTGGGTGCATCTGGTGCGCGGATTACTGGAACATTGTTAAATGTTTTAAAGCAGCGTGATGCTACATTTGGTGTGTCAACCATGTGTATCGGTTTAGGGCAGGGTGTTTCAACAGTGGTGGAGAGGTTGAGTTAATGGCATATACGGCGTCTTCTATGGAGCCTTAGAACCTGTTTTATGGTGATCTTTTTTTTAAATTATCTTCAATAAAAAAGCCGGCAATATGCCGGCTTTTTTCGTGTCATTAGATATTACTGACCTAGCTTATCCGTTAAGCTTTTCATGACATCGTTTACTTTTTCATCAGCTGCTTCATTAGCGTTATCTACCGTTTCTTGCACTTGTTCTGTTGCAGCTTCTTTAGTGCCTTCTACTTTTTCCATAGCCACTTCTTTGGTTTCTTCAACCGACTTGTTTACATCTTCCATGACAGTTTCTTTAACTTCTTTCATGGTTTCTTCTGCTGATTCCATTGTGGCTTCTAGCTGAGTATTCGCATCTGCGGCAGCTGTATTTGCTGAATCGCCTGATACATTATTAACGGTTGATTTTTCTTCATTGCTGCATCCAATAAGTCCCAAAAGGATCGTAGCTAAAATAAAAGGTAAGAAATTTGTTGTTATAAGCAGCTTCATGTCGTGTCTCCATATTTTAATGTTTGCTGTGAGGGTATCGTTTATTCATGCTTGGTTGAAATGCTCTACTGAGTTTCATTAAGAAGGCCTACACACTTTGGGTCAAGGTTATACATGTAAAAATTTCTATACAAAGTAATAATATGCGATTTGATTTTTAGGGGTTGGTGTTGTTGTGGGGTGGTGTAACCAAGGATGATGTGACTAATATTGTCTCGGCGAATCTTGATCATTTTGCTAGACTCTCAAGGCTCACTGTTCAGCGTAGAAAGCCACATTGATTGGAGTAGGTTTTGGTCACTATCGAGAATGTAGATAATCCTGAATTAGCGCTTAACTTGTGGCTGGAGGAGAGTGAGCTTAGTGAACGAGAAAGTGGGCGAGTATTAGCCGTAGAGTATGAGTATACCCAGTATTATTTACCGGGCTCACCTTGTATAAAGTTATTGGCTATTTATTGTAAGGATGGTGGAGATGTGTTTTTCACTGTGGCTGAATCAAGTCATTCTTTACACGATAAAGTGCATTCTATGGAATTGGGGTTAGATGCATTCCATTCTTTTTCAAAAATTAATGATTTGCCTGTTTTGAATTTGAGTGCTCCTCTTTTGCTTCAAACTGTCAGTATTCCCAAACCTTGGGGAAGAGAAATTTGGTACACCGGTATCGAAGAGAGAGGGGTCTCGAGGGTTACTGATGGCTTATTTAGTGCACCTCTATCTTGGGTGCTGTCCGTGGCACCTGGACATCTTGCGGCAAACCGTGAACGTCAGATTAACTTGTTAAAGATATTGGACCCATTGGCTGAGGAGGTTTATGGCGACTTGTATTTTGAGCTTCATGAAGAGAAGCGAGAAGTTTATGTGGTTACAAATGTTGATCGACAGGCATGGCCAAATGGCGTTGGAGCTATTCGCTATGGATTTAATCCAGAGGTAAGAAAAACATTTCCCTCAGATGAAGCATTCAAAGCAGCTTATTTGGATGTGGTGCAAGATTATGAAAGTCTTCGTCGCCAAATCGATCAGCAGTTGGATAGCTACCGAAAAGCTGAGGGGATAGCTTCAAACGACCCAGTTCCCCCTGAGGTTGTGAAGGGCTGGGTTCTTATGTTGTCACCCGCTGTATTAGCTCAGGAAAAAAAGCTTCGTGAAGAGATGAACTGTTTTACTTCCCTTTTGCCCCTTGAGGAAGGTGATGTAGTCCAAGTGCCATTGTTAACACCCCATTCACTTCAACATGGTGTGAGAACCGTAGAGTTTCAAACTCCTGTTTATGAACGGATGATTCTCTCATTTGCACAGAAGGTGTTGACTCAGGATCATTGGGATACAGAGGAGGCGTTAGAGCAGGCTACTGTAGGTGTGTCTCCAGTACCTGAGTTAAGGCTGTTAGAAGAGGGGCAGGGTTATCGTATTGAAGAAATTGTCATGTTTGAGGATTTTCAGGTAACACGTTTAACGATGTTTCCGTCATCAGAGTATCTTCTGCCAATAACCGATTATTATGGCCTGTTGATGGTCATTAATGGTGCGATTGAATGCCAAAATACCTCATTGACGAAAGAGCGTGCAGTATTATTACCGGCGGTGCGACCGGATACTCGGTTGGTAAATAGAACTGATAGTGAGTCTATTGTATTGCTGGCTTCACCTGTCTAGTTATTAAGTCAAAGTGTAGCTATTTAAATGATTAGAGTTTTAACACCATAATATAGCTATTTCTTTTGTTGCTCAGGGGTTCCCTCTGTGGCAAAATCCCCACCCTTCGCTGAGAGGGGTCCCTTGAGGGATAATCTGTTTGCCCCCGTAATTAGTAGTTTTCAGTGCTTTTTCATTCACTTATATTCGATGAGTCGATAGTGAATATAGTTTTAGCGGACGTGGTGAAATTGGTAGACACGCTGGATTTAGGTTCCAGTGCCGCAAGGTGTGAGAGTTCGAGTCTCTCCGTCCGCACCATTATTTTCTTATTCTTTCTCCATTTTTATGGGGGGAATAGTTATCTCCATTGAATTTCTCTCTATTGAAAGTAGTTACTGTATGTGGCAACCAGCCATGGCCAGTTGAAGGCGGTTGTAGCTATTATCCCAAACACTTGGAAGTTGCCCGCTAGCGGGACAGTTAACTTTGGGTTTTTGAGAGGTTGGTTCAACAGCTTCTGCTGATATATTTTCAACCAAACTGGATGAAGGTTCCTTTGGAGAATCGTGATTAGGAGCAGTTTCAGTTGTTGCTGGACTGAATTGTTCAGGGGGTGAGAGGGCAGCCGATCCAGAATTCAATTCATTGTTTGGCTTGGCTAAATTGGGACTGTTTGAGCTGGATCTAGCCGAGTTTGAGTAATACCCTCCAGCGACATTCTGTTGGGAGTCTCGTTGCGTAGTTTGTTGGGTGTCCATACTGTCAGCGAAGCCTTGCTCCATATCCTGTCGATTTGTCTTGGTATTATATTGCTCATTGGTTGTGTTTGTGACGGTCTTTTCTGTACGCTCATTCGATTGAAATGGGTCCCTAGAGGCGCTGGATCTAAATGGGTCATTGAAACTGCTTTCGTTGCTTGAATGAGAGCTGATATTTGTATTGGCTTTCTTATTCTTTTCTGGCAATACCTGTTCAGACTCGTCCCGGCAGCCTGTAATTGATAGGACAAGGAACAGTATTACTGTGATTGTTGGTGATTTTATCATGTGGTCTTTAATTTACGTTATAAACAGAATACTTTAGGCATAGGAGTGTGACATTTAGATGACGCTCAGCGCCCATGTAATAATTTTGGTATTAGCGTCGTGAGGCGACATGAATAAGGGGTTCTATAAGTATTAGAAAAATGCGCTAAATGGTAGAAATGGGCGGCTAATTAAAGTGTTCCCTTGAATATAGATTCCACTGTTTAATCAGTGTATAGTTCCGCTCCATTTTAATGGTGCCTTAGGCTTTATTTAGCAATTAGCTTTTGCCTTTTCACCCCGTATAAAATTGATTAATAGTTAAGCAAATTATTTAGAGGAACATCATGCAGGTTTCGATTGAAACAACTTCCGGACTTGAGCGTAAGATGACCATTGGCGTTCCAGCAGAACGTATTGAAAGTGAAGTCACAGAGCGTCTGGAAAAAGCAAGCAAAAACGTTAAGTTAGATGGTTTTCGCAAAGGTAAAGTACCGCTAAGTGTTATCAAACAACGCTATGGTAGGGGTATTCGCGATGAAGTTATTGGAGACGTTGTACGGACTTGTTTTGTTGAAGCTGTAACCCAAGAAAAAATTACACCAGCAGGTCAGCCTGCGCTTGAGCCAACAAAGGATGAGCCAGGTGAAGATTTTGAGTTTGTTGCTACGTTTGAAGTGCTGCCTGAGGTTAAGTTAGAAGATTTTGCCAAAGTGAAGGTTGTTAAGCCTGTTGCTGAAGTAAAAGATGAAGATGTTCAGGATATGCTGGAGGCATTACGTAAGCAGCAAGCTGAGTGGGAAACTGTTGAGCGTGCTGTAGTTGAAGGTGACGAAGTTGTTATTGATTACGTAGGTGTCAGAGACGGTGAAGAATTCGAAGGTGGTTCTGCAGAAGACTTTCCTCTAGAAGTAGGTTCCGGGAAAGCTGTACCTGGATTTGAAGAAAGCATCGTAGGTATGTCTACTGGTGATGAGAAAGTAGTACCTGTGAAATTCCCTCAAGATTACCATGCAGAAGAAATGCGCGGTGCCGATGTTGAATTCACTATCAAGTTGAAAGAAGTCAAAGAAGCTGTTTTGCCAGAATTGAATGATGAGTTCTTTAAAGCTTATGGTTTGGAGCAAGGTGGAGAAGAGGTTTTCCGCTCGATTGTTCGTCAAAATATGGAGCGTGATTTAAAGAATGCTCTTGAGAGTAAAACCAAAAGCCGTGTAATGGAGCAGTTGTTTGACTTGCACAAGGACATTGAAGCACCGCTAACTCAGGTTGCTAATGAGATGCAAAGTCTTAAAAATCAAATGGCTCAAAAACTGGGCAATAATGATGGTGCCAACAAGTTTGATCCTTCTATGTTGCCCGATGATATGTTTATGGATCAAGCAAAACGCCGTGCGGTTGTGGGTTTGATAGTAAATGAGATTGTTCAATCCAACGAAATGGATGTCGATGGTGCACAAGTACGTGAGCGTATTGAAGGAATAGCATCTAGCTACGAAAAGTCTGAGGAAGTTGTTAATTACTACTATAACAGTCCAGAATTGTTGAAAGGCATTGAGGCAAATGTGCTTCAAGAGCAAGTGGTTCAGTTGGTTTTGACTTCTGCTGATGTAACAGAAGAAGAAGTGAATTACTCTCAGGCGGTGACGCCAGACCCTGAGCAGGTTGCTGCAGAAGGATAAGCTACTTAGGGAAAAGTAAACAGCGCTAGAATCATTGATTTTATATCGACAAAAGCCAGCAAATAGCTGGCTTTTGTAATTTGAAACCCCTATGCGTTATTGAGCAAAAGAATTGTATATTTAACCTGTTGTCATCTCCTGCTTGCCTTCTCTTGGCTCCCAGTTACAATGCTTTAATTCATCATTTTATCGAGTGAACCAATATGAAATTTGATCTTTCTTCATCCAGCCTGGATGCTCAAAATGCAGGTGGTTTAGTCCCTATTGTGGTTGAGCAGTCTGCCCGGGGCGAGCGTTCTTACGATATATATTCTCGATTATTAAAAGAGAGAGTCATATTTTTGGTCGGCCCTGTTGAAGATTACATGGCTAACCTTGTGGTAGCACAGTTGCTATTCCTTGAGTCAGAAAATCCAGATAAGGACATTCATCTTTATATAAATTCTCCTGGTGGTTCTGTAACGGCAGGTATGTCTATTTATGACACCATGCAGTTCATCAAGCCTGATGTCAGCACGATGTGTATTGGTCAAGCAGCGAGTATGGGAGCATTCCTATTAGCTGCAGGAGCTGAAGGTAAGCGCTACTGTTTGCCCAACTCTCGTAATATGATTCATCAGCCCAGTGGGGGTGCTCAGGGGCAAGCATCAGATATTCATATTCAGGCACAGGAAATTTTAAAGATAAGAGAAAGGCTTAATGAGAGATTGGCTTTTCATACCGGGCAATCGATAGAAAAAATTGCAGAAGACACTGAGCGGGACAATTTTATGAACGCTGAGGAGTCAAAAGAGTATGGTTTGATTGATGCTGTGCTGGACAAGCGCCCGTAGAATCGGTAATCTTTTTATAAGTTTTTTTACAAATCTAATGTAACTCTATGAATTGTTGTAGTTTTTGTTCAGTTTTGAGGGTTGCTTGGTTTTAAAATGATGGCACTCTAGAGTAGCCATGTTTTAAATCAAATATTGAGATGGATTTATGACAGACGAAACAACCGGAGATAGTGGCGACGACGGCAAATTGTTGTACTGCTCCTTCTGTGGAAAAAGTCAGCACGAAGTGCGTAAGTTAATCGCAGGGCCATCTGTGTTCATTTGTGATGAATGCGTGGACTTGTGTAACGATATTATCTCAGAAGAGGTTCAAGAATCTGATGTTGAGTCTCCTAGCGGCAGCTTACCTAAGCCTATAGAGATTAATGATATTCTTGATCAATATGTCATTGGTCAAGTGCGCGCTAAGAAAATTTTGGCCGTTGCTGTATATAACCATTACAAGCGTCTACAAAGTAGCGGTACCGATAACAGTGGTGAAATTGAACTGGGCAAAAGTAATATTTTGCTAGTTGGGCCAACCGGTAGTGGTAAAACCTTGCTCGCAGAAACATTGGCCAGATTGCTGGATGTTCCCTTTACCATTGCTGATGCAACCACGCTGACTGAAGCGGGTTACGTGGGTGAAGATGTAGAGAATATCATTCAGAAGTTATTGCAAAAATGTGATTACGATGTAGAAAAAGCCCAGCGTGGCATTGTTTATTTAGATGAAATTGACAAGATTTCCCGTAAATCAGATAACCCATCTATCACTCGAGATGTCTCTGGGGAAGGTGTGCAGCAAGCTCTTCTTAAATTGATTGAAGGTACTGTTGCTTCTGTTCCACCACAAGGTGGGAGAAAGCACCCTCAGCAAGAATTCCTACAAGTGGATACATCAAACATTTTGTTTGTCTGTGGTGGTGCTTTTGCTGGCTTGGAAAAAGTTATTCAAGACCGCTCAGAGAAAGGTGGTATTGGTTTTAGTGCCGAAGTTAAAAGCAAAGAGACAGACAAAAAAATCGGTGAAACCCTTGCAGATTTGGAGCCAGAAGATCTGGTTCGCTATGGGCTTATTCCCGAGTTTGTAGGGCGTTTGCCGGTTATTGCAACTTTGGAAGAGTTGGATCGTGAAGCATTGGTCAATATTCTGGTTGAACCTAAAAATTCTTTGGTTAAACAGTATGGCGCTATGTTTGATATGGAAGGCGTAGAGCTGGATATTCGACAGGATGCATTGGAAGCCATTGCTGATAGAGCCCTTGAGCGTAAAACAGGTGCTAGAGGATTGCGGTCGATTATTGAGAATGTTTTGCTAGAGACCATGTACAGTATTCCTTCATCGGAAAACGTAAGCAAAGTTGTTATTGATGCTACGGTGATTCAGGGTGAATCAGAGCCTATTATGGTGTATGAAAATACAGAACAGCAGAAAACAGCCGCCAGTGACTGATGGGGGTATAAGCTAGATATCGCTTTGCTGGATAATCAGTGTGTGATGAAAAGGGCCTTGATTAGGCCCTTTTTTATTGGCTAGTTCTTAATATATGACTTTTCTTCACTAGATATTCGTCTTTTTATACTTGTTTTTATCCGGTTAAACCCCATATTTGGGTTAAGCTTAATAGATAGTATTCTCGATACGAGGTCTGAGAATGGGAGAGAAAGCAGTGCATAACGAATTAACCTTGTTGCCTTTGCGTGACGTGGTTGTGTACCCACATATGGTTATCCCATTGTTTGTGGGTCGAGAAAAGTCAATTTTGGCTCTTGAAGAGGCAATGTCCCAAGATAAGCAAATTTTGGTTGTTGCTCAAAAATCTGCGTCTGAAGATGATCCCACAGCTGATGATTTGTACCGTGTGGGAACGTTGTCATCAGTATTGCAAATGCTCAAATTGCCAGATGGAACAGTGAAGGTGCTTATCGAAGGTGCTGAGCGTATCAAAATTAATGATATTGATGATGCCCAGGGCTATTTTGTTGCCGATTATGATGTGTTGTCATCAGATGAATTGCCCGGAACAGAAACCGATGCTTTAACGCGCTCTGCATTAACCCAGTTCGAGCAGTACGTGAACCTGAGTAAAAAAGTACCATCTGAAGTGGTTAGTACAGTGACAGGTATTGATGATCCAAGCCGCTTGGCCGATACCCTCGCCACACATATGACACTGACCATTGAACAGAAACAAGATGTGCTGGAAATTTCTGATCTGAAGGAGAGGTTGGAGCACTTATTGGTGCTGATGGAATCAGAAATAGAATTGTTTGAAGTAGAACAGCGAATTCGTGGCCGCGTTAAAAAACAGATGGAAAAGAGCCAGAAGGAGTACTACCTCAATGAGCAAATGAAAGCGATTCAAAAAGAGTTGGGTGAGGTCGAAGAGGGCGGTAATGATATTGAGCAGCTCGAGACCAAAATCAATGAAGTAGGTATGCCCAAGTTTGCCTTGGAGAAAACCCTATCCGAACTAAATAAATTGAAGATGATGTCCCCAATGTCTGCTGAAGCCTCTGTGCTGCGCGGATACATTGATTGGATGGTTGGTGTGCCATGGAAGAAGCGTTCACGTGTGCGCCATGATTTAGAGCGTGCAGAACGTATTCTTAATGAAGATCACTATGGGCTTGAGGAAGTTAAAGAGCGCATTCTTGAGTTTTTGGCGGTGCAGCAACGGGTGAAAAAGCTTAAGGGGCCTGTACTTTGCTTGGTTGGTCCTCCTGGCGTGGGTAAAACATCATTAGGTGAGTCCATTGCTAAAGCGACTGGTCGAAAATATGTTCGGATGTCTTTAGGGGGTGTTCGAGATGAAGCTGAGATCCGTGGGCACCGGAGAACTTACATTGGTTCTCTTCCTGGAAAGTTGATTCAAAAGTTGGCAAAAGTAGAGGTGAAGAACCCGCTATTTTTGTTAGATGAAATAGACAAAATGGGTATGGATCATAGGGGCGACCCAGCATCTGCCATGCTGGAAGTCCTCGATCCAGAACAGAATAATAGCTTTAATGATCACTATCTCGAGGTGGATTACGATCTGTCAGAGGTTATGTTCATCTGTACGGCAAATTCAATGAATATACCGGGGCCTTTATTGGATCGAATGGAAGTCATTCGTATTCCTGGATATACAGAAGATGAAAAATTAAAAATTGCGCTTAAATATCTATTGCCTAAACAACGTAAGGCCAATGGCCTTAAGGAAGATGAAGTAGACATCACCGAAGACGCAATGGTCGATATTATTCGTTATTACACTCGTGAAGCTGGTGTTCGTGGTATTGAGAGAGAATTGGCTAAGGTGTGTCGTAAAGTTGTTACAAGACATGTCCGTGAAAAAGAACAAAGTTCTTTTGTGGTTACACCAAATGAATTGGAAGACCTGCTAGGTGTGCGTAAGCATGACTTTGGTCGAGCAGAGGAAGAAAGCCAGGTTGGTCAGGTTACAGGTCTTGCATGGACTCAGGTAGGTGGAGAGCTTTTGACCATTGAGACCTCTGCCGTTCCCGGTAAAGGCCAGGTTGTTAAAACCGGATCATTGGGCGATGTGATGCAGGAATCGATTCAAGCTGCCCTGACAGTGGTCAGAAGTCGCTCTCAGGTATTGGGTATTCGTCGTAATTTCCATCAAAATGTTGACCTGCACATTCATGTGCCTGAAGGAGCAACGCCAAAAGACGGTCCTAGTGCAGGTATTGCTATGTGCACAGCGGTGGTTTCAGTGCTGACAAATATTCCAGTGTTGGCTGATGTGGCTATGACAGGTGAAATCACCTTGCGTGGACAGGTTCTTAAAATTGGTGGCCTGAAAGAAAAATTGCTTGCTGCACGTCGTGGCGGTATTCGTAAGGTGATCATTCCGCAAGAAAATGAGAGAGACCTCAAAGAGATACCGGATAATATTAAAGCAGAGCTTGAAATTTACCCAGTTCGTTGGATTGATGAGGTTTTAGACTTGGCATTGCAGACAAAACCAGAGCCATTATCTGACGATGAGTACGAGCAAGTAGACGCAGATAGCAAAAAAAGTGGAAATGAGGCTGAAACCCGCATTAATACTCACTAAACTGCTTGACCGGCTTCCAGTGGGTTGGTATAAAGTTGCGGTCATCAAAGATACCACTACCTGAAGTAAAGCGTCATATGGTTGTGTGTTGTAGATGAACAGTCTTAATCAACCATAATAAAAGGGGATTATTGTGAATAAATCTGAACTCGTTGATGCGATTGCTGATGCAGCTGATTTGTCAAAAGCTTCTGCTGGGCGTGCTCTAGACGCGGCTATCGATGCAGTGGCTGGTGCTTTGAAAAATGGTGACCAAGTATCACTAGTAGGTTTCGGCACTTTCTCAGTTAAGCATCGTGCTGCACGCACTGGCCGCAACCCACAAACTGGAGCTGAAATCCAGATTAAAGCTGCCAATGTGCCGAGCTTCAAAGCAGGTAAAGCACTGAAGGACGCAGTTAACTAGGAAGTGCTTTTTACTTAGTTTTTCCTGTGAAAAAAGGCGCATCTGCGATGCGCCTTTTTTTATACATTCATAACTGTTTTTACATAACTTTTTTAAAAGCCAAGAGAATTCTATGCTTCAGGATTTCCGCGATAATCTGAATGGTGTGGCCAAGATTGTTCTGGTCGCTATTATTATTATTCCATTTGCACTGTTTGGTGTTGATGCACTCTTTGTCGGTGGTGGTGATGGCGAAGAAGTCGCTAACGTCAATGGTGAGACGATTTCTGAGCGTAGTTTGCAGCAAGCGGTTCTAGTCCAAAAGCAACAAATAATGAATAAGTTTCAAAATGTCGATGAATCATTAATCGATGAAGAGAAGCTTAGACCAGCAGTGTTGCAACGTTTGATTCGTCAGAAAGTAGAGGAGCAAGCAGCTGCTGATTTAGGAATGGGTGTCTCCGACGAAACCATTTACGACTTATTGTCACAGGTACCAGAATTCCAGACCGATGGTAAGTTTGATGCAAAACGTTATGACTTTGTCGTTAGGCAAATGGGTTACACCCCAACAAGCCATAAAAAAGCAATCACTTCAGACATGCTGGTTAACCAATTTTTACAAGGTGTGGTGACTACAGGGTTTTCAACTGAAAAAGAATTAGCATTACTTGCTTCAGTATCTGAGCAAACCCGTGATTATTACTATTTAACAATTCCTGCTGCACCTTTAAAAAGTGAGATCTCTGTTTCTGATGAAGAAGTTTCATCCTACTATGAAAACAATGCCCATCAGTTTATGACCGAAGAGCAGGTAGTTATCGAGTACATTGAATTACAGCCCACAGATTTATTGGGAGAAGTTTCAGCAGATGATGACCTGATCGAAGAACGTTATCAGGCAAAAGTAGATGCTGCAAAAGAAGGTGCTACCTTTCATTCAGCGCATCTTTTGTTGGAACAGAAAGAAGATGGCAGTCATCTAACAAAAATGGCTGAGTTGAAAGAAAAGATAAAGGCTGGGGAAGACTTTTCTTCCTTAGCGAAAGAACATTCAGAAGATTTTGTTACCTCTGAATCTGGTGGTGACTTGGGTTATACCCAGCCAGGCGACTTACCCGAGGAGCTGGAATCTGCGCTAGCTCAGCTTGAAGTAGGTTCCGTTTCTGACATCGTGGAGAGCAAGGCAGGTGTTCACCTTGTAAAATTGCTTGATAAAAAAGCGGTTGATGCGCCCAGTAGGGACACCCTTGTACCTGCTATCCGTAAGGAATTAGAGCTGCAAATGGCTCAAGAGTTAATGCCAGAACGGATAGAGGAGCTAAAAGATCTTGCCTATAACGCGACTGCGCTACAGGATACGGCAGATCAAATGGCTCTGGACTTGAAAGTATCTGAACCCTTTACGCGTTCAGGTGGCGATGGTGTTGCGGCAAGCCGTCAGGTGATCGGTGCTGCGTTCAGTGATTCAGTACTAGAAGAAGGGTATGCCAGTGAAGTTATTGAGCTGTCAGACAGCCTGGTAGTTGTTTTAGCTGTTCGTGAACGCTTAAAACCCAGTTTGAAGCCTCTTGCTGATGTCAGAGCACAAATAGAAATGGCTGTTAAAAATGAAAAAGCTGCTGTTCAAATTTTGGCAAAAGGTCAGGAGTTGGAGCAGAAGGTAAAATCTGGCTATAGCATAGAGAGTGTCGCCAAGGCAGAAGATTTGAAGTGGCAGGTTAGCCTTAACACCAAGCGTTTAGGTGCAAACCAAAATGATCCGATCCGCCAGCGTGTTTTTGCTTTACCTGTACCAGGTGAGTCGCCAGTAGTAGATAACCTAGTATTATCCAATGGGGATTATGTTTTATTGTCTTTAGTAAAGGTTGAAGCCGGCGATTATAAGGCGCTTAAGTTAGATCAAAAACATGCGCTGTTCTCTGCACGTTCTATTGCAGCAGCGGGAAGGGATTATGAGGCATATGGTGCCCTTCTGCTTAAAGAGGCTGATATTGCCTCAAAATACTAAAGTTTAAGAATATTAGGGCTTCAAAGTACTAAATTTCCAAGCGGCGAGACTTTCAAGTATTGGTCGTAGATCTGGTGAATAATTGCTTTAGGTATAAAAAATAATACCAAAGTGGTGTTGATTCTCGGCACGAAATATTCAGAATACCGGCATGTTTAATACCATCAGTGTAGTGGAGTAATTATCGATGGCAGATTTTCAATATGACTTAGTGATTATAGGCAGTGGCCCTGCAGGTGAAGGTGCAGCGATGTCTGCTGTAAAGCAGGGCTGGTCAGTTGCTGTTGTTGATGAGCGTGCTATGGTCGGAGGAAACTGTACTCACCTTGGGACAATCCCATCTAAGGCATTACGTCACTCTGTGCGCCGGATGGTTCAGTTCAATACGATGCCAATGTTCCGTTCTGTTGGGGACCCCCGTTGGTGTTCTTTTTCTGAAGTGATGGAAGCAGCGGATCAAGTGATTCGCAAGCAGGTAGAGGGGCGGACCAGAGAATATTCCAGAAACCGTATTAAACTCCATACGGGTAGGGCGGCATTTGTTGATGAGCATCACATCACCTTAAAAAAGGCAGATGGGACTTATGACAAAATTCAAAGTCGCTATTTTTTAATTGCTACAGGCTCCAGCCCTTACCATCCAGAAGATGTAAATTTTAATCACCCATGTATTTTCGATAGTGATTCGATTCTGAACCTTGATCGAACACCTCGTAATATTATTATCTATGGAGCAGGTGTTATCGGTTGCGAATATGCCTCTATTTTTGCCGGTTTAGATACTCGAGTAGACTTGGTGAATACTCGCGAGGGTTTGCTCTCATTCCTTGATGATGAGATTTCAGATGCGCTTAGTTACCACTTGAGAGACTTGAACGTAACCGTACGTCACAAGGAAGAGTACAACAAAATAGAAACCCGAGATAACGGGATTACTATGGAGTTGAAATCGGGCAAGAGAATCCATGCTGAAGCATTACTTTGGTGTAATGGGCGAAGTGGTAATACAAAAAATATGGGGCTTGAGGAAATTGGGTTAAATGTTGATGCTCGAGGCCAAGTAACCGTTAATGATAATTATCAAACTTCGGTTGATAATATTTATGCGGCAGGTGATGTCATTGGCTGGCCAGCACTAGCTGGTGCAGCCTATGACCAAGGGCGGTCGGCTTCAGCACATATGTGTGGTTTACCCAATGCCTACCATGTGGAAGATGTGGCAACAGGTATTTACACTATCCCAGAAATTAGTTTTGTGGGTAAAAATGAATCAGAACTAACGGAACAGCAGGTCCCTTACGAAATTGGCCGCGCCTATTTTAAAAATATTGCCAGGGCTCATATTTCTGGTGAAGAAGTTGGAGTCTTAAAGATACTGTTTCACCAGGAAACATTGGAGATTCTTGGAGTGCATTGTTTTGGTGCCGAAGCTGCAGAGATTATCCATATTGGCCAGGCCATTATGAATCAACCGGGTAAAGCTAATTCGATAGAATACTTTATCAGCACGACGTTTAACTACCCCACTATGGCAGAGGCATACCGCTTAGCTGCGATCAATGGTATTAACCGGTTGAATCGAGAGTCTCGTAAGCTGATAGGCTAGTAGCTCTCTAAATATTGTTACTCGTTGCCATTACGCTTAAGTACGGAATGAAGTACTAAGTCGTGTTCAAAATAGACGATGAAATCCTGATATTCCCACGATGAAATGGGCGGCTCACCAACAGGGTCGTTCCATTCTACAGGGTCACCAAAACGTTCTCTTACTTTGTCCTTAGTGATGCCTACTGTAGGGCGCTCTATAGATTGTTTCTCTGCAGCTTGTTGACCGACAGGAATAACGACCTCATCGGCTGCGACCGGCAGTGATAAGCAGCATAAAATGCTGAGGGGTAATACATACTTTTTCATGATACAAGTCCTCATGAGTTCAATCCCTTAGTTACGTGTGATGGCCATAATTATTCATATTGCATTTTTAACTGCTCTAGTTTGATTATAGTAAGGTTAAATGTAATAAGTGCAACTGCAAAATACCTTTCTTGGCAATCTGGTTGCTAAGAAACAGGTACTCAATCACAGAAATGGCGGCTTGTTTGACTAGCAGCTTTCCGTTTTAATGCTTTTAGATGAAAGCCAACCTCCCCCTTTTTATTGGACTACGTTACATCCGCAGTAAGCGGAGTAATGGTTTTGTCTCATTTGTTTCTTTTTTATCTTTTATTGCCATGGCGTTAGGTGTGATGGCTTTAATCGTAGTGCTTTCTGTTATGAATGGTTTTGATCGAGAAATTAAACAGAGAATTCTTAATGTCGTGCCCCACATTACGGTTACCAAAGAAAGGGGAATTCAAAAATGGGTAGAATTAGGTGGTGCACTAAAAAGTGTTGATGGTGTTAAGGAGTATGCTCCTTTTGTTGAGGGGTATGGCCTGTTGTCTTCATCGTCCTTAAGCCAAGGAGTGTTGGTACAGGGTATAGATCCTGTCCAAGAGGCGGGTGTGAGTCCCATCAATGAGCAAATGGTTGTTGGAAATATAGAACATTTAGAACCAGGCCACTATGGCATTGTTCTTGGTAATTTACTCGCCCGTTCTTTGGGAGTCATTGTTGGGGATACGGTTATTTTGTCATTACCTGAACTCAATGTGACACCGGCAGGCATTTTCCCTCGATTTAAGCGTTTTACGGTTCGCGGTGTGTTTCAGGTTGGAGCCCAGGTGGATAATGGGTTGGCATTTGTTCACTATCAGGATGCTCAAAAGCTTTATCGGTTAGGAACTCGAGTCAATGGTGTGAAATTGAACATTGATGATCCATTGAATGCTGATGATCTGGTGCCTTTCCTTAAGCAATCACCATTTTTTACCCAGCCGACTAATGATGCGCCACAAATAAAAACCTGGGCCGCAGAAATGAGTAGTTTGTTTCAGGCGATTAAAATGGAAAAAAATGTTGTAGGTGTTCTATTGGCTGCTATCGTCGCGGTAGCTGCCTTTAACATTGTGGCTAGTCTCGTGCTTATGGTGGCGGATAAACGGCGTGATATCGCTGTTCTGAGAACGTTAGGTTCTCAATCTAATACAGTTTCTGCCATTTTTATGGTTCAGGGTATTACCGTTGGGCTTTTAGGCGTTGTTACAGGTGCTATTTTAGGCTGTTTACTAGCTGTTTTTATCGGAGATATTGTGAGTTGGTTGGAAGTGCATGCAGGGTTTCAGGTATTTGATCCCAATGTTTATTTTATTAGCCAGTTGCCATCGCAATTATTGTGGATAGATGTATTAGTGGTGAGTTTTTTAGGGATGATATTAAGTATATTGGCGACCATTTATCCCGCTAGAAGAGCAGGTCAAGTATTACCTGCAGAGGCATTACGATATGACCATTGATGGACAGGTAGTTTTGCAATGCCAGGCATTGTCTAAAAGTTATGAGCAGGGCAGTGATACCATCAGTGTATTAAGCAATATCTCATTAGATGTTTGCTCCGGTGAGAAGATAGCTATTATTGGCGCATCAGGCTCAGGTAAAACAACATTGCTTAACTTGTTGGGCGGATTAGATGATCCCACGAGTGGCTCTGTGGCTGTGATGGATGCTGATTTGTCACCAATGGGTGAGTCAAGTAGAGCGCGTTGGCGTAATCAGCATTTAGGGTTTGTTTATCAATTTCATCATTTGTTGGGAGAATTTACTGCCCTTGAAAATGTTGCAATGCCATTGCTGATTGGCAAGGTAGCGGTGGCTGAAGCAAAGGCCAGGGCACAAGCGATTCTCTCTCAGGTTGGGCTTGAACATCGTTGTCATCATAAACCCTCTGAATTATCGGGTGGTGAGCGTCAGCGCGTGGCGATTGCCCGTGCGCTTGTCACTATGCCTGCCTGTGTTCTGATGGATGAGCCGACGGGAAACTTAGACCCCGAGACAGCTAAGACAATCCTTGATTTACTACTTCAGCTGAATACTGATTTAGGTATTAGCTTTGTTGTGGTTACCCATGAACATCATGTCGCTGCTCAAATGGACAAGATTTTATCTCTAGAGCAGGGTACTTTGATTGATGTGACAGTAGATAAGACCGCACAGTCTTCGGTGCCCTCTCAATCAACTACTACGGCTGTGCCGGTACAGGGCAGTTAATAGTGTTTAGACCCTTTGCCTGTTATGTCGGTGTTAGAAACTTTACTTCTGGAAGTGGTAATCGACTTGTTTCGTTTATTTCATTGCTGGCAATTCTTGGGTTAGTACTAGGGCAAGCATTGCTGATTTTAGTGATGTCCATAATGAATGGTTTTGATTATGAGATGGAGTCCCGCATTTTGGGAGCAGTTCCCCATATTCGCCTATTTAAAGATGGTGGCATAGAAAATTTCCCAGAATTAAAAAGCAACCTGGTTACCGAGCCCAATATCCAGGCAGTCATGCCCTTTGCTCAAGTTGATGGGATGCTGACTAGCCGTGGTAAAGCTCGTCCCGTTGAAGTGTTGGGTATAGAAGGGAAACTGAGCCATGATTTTGTAGGACAGTTTGTGCCTCCTGAGATGCGCTCAATGCTTAATGACACAGGAGTGGGTGCTGATACTGGCGAGACCGGGAAAAAACTCATATTAGGCCATGGTGTGGCAGAAAAACTTTCAGTTGATACCGGTGATCGCGTCACTTTGTTAGTGCCACAGGTAGCGTTTCAAACAAGCGGGTTAGGTCAGAGACAATTGGCACCCAAGGTAGCAAGTTTTACTGTTGCTGGTGTTTTTTCCACACATACGACCCTTGACCAACGTCTGGTGCTAACACGACTGAATACCGCCTCAGAACTAGCAGGACTAAAAAGCTATCCACAAGGCATACAAATTAAACTGAATGATATTTACCAGGCGCGCGAAACAGGCTTTGATCTACTTCGGACATTGCCATCAGGTTATCGGTTTTCAGATTGGATACAGACCCACGGGAATCTTTATCAGGCCATAAAAATGTCTAGAAATATGGTCTCGTTGTTAGTTTTTCTCATTATTGCTATCGCTGTATTCAATGTTGTCTCCATGTTAATGATGGCAGTCATTGATAAGCGATCAGCTATTTCTATTTTGAAAACATTGGGTGCCACAAACGGTGATGTGGTTTCAATTTTTCTGACACAGGGATTCTTGATTGGTGTGGTAGGTTCAATATTAGGTGTAGGAATAGGTGTTACTTGTGCACTCAATGCATCTGAGATAGTGATGGGGCTTGAAGCATTGCTGGGCTTCAACTTTTTGAGTTCAGAAGTTTATCCCATTGATTATTTGCCTTCTGTATTGGTTTGGCGTGATGTTTTGATGGTCGTTGTCGTCGCGTTAATATTGAATTTTACCGCCACATTATATCCAGCTATACGGGCGGCAAAAACACGTCCGGCAGAGGTGCTTCGTTATGAATAGGTTCTTAGTTAAGAATAGGCTGTCTTTCGTTACTAATGGATAGTCTTTAGGATTGTTAATCTTGGTTTTCTAGTGCCTTTTCTGAGCGTTTCTTCTTTCGTATTTCCCAGTTTTTTATCACTTTCCAGCGCCATAGCTGGTGAATAATTAAATAACCTAAACCACCACTTACCAATCCACAGATTAGACTTCCTATTAACAGGGGCAATAAAATTACTTCACCTTGAGCTACCGCCCAATCCCATGTTAATTCGATATTAAAGGGTGTCGTTTCTTGCCCCAATAATAGGACACCAACGCCATAACTGAACAGAAACATCGGTGCTATGGTCAGAGGATTACTGATCCAGATTAATGCCATAGCTAAGGGCAAATTCGTGCGGAAGGTCAGAGCAAGTATTGCGGCAACAAGCGTTTGGCCTGGTATGGGTAGAAAAGCACAAAATAGGCCAATGAAAAATGAGGCTGATATGGATGTACGATTAATATGGAATAGATTTGGGTCCCTTAATAAAGGGCCCATCCAGCGTATAGCTCGACTATCCACTATTTTGTGGGGGTCCGGTAACCACCGACGTAGTGTCTTCCTAGGCATAACTTCCTAGGGCCTGTTCATACTATTTGACATATCACTGCTGAGCGCTATTTTTTTCTTCCGCAAGGCGTTATGAGTGTCGTGTAGCTTGCTACATAAACGAGTAACAACACCGTGGAAGGGGAAAATAGCTTCAGCCCAATTGTTATAAATGAAGGGGGTTTCGGCTAAAAAAGCGCCATACTGCGTTATTCGTCGTTCATTTGGAATGACCAAATTTCTCTCCTCATTCCTTGCCTGGTGCTTTTTTAGTCGAAACAGAGACATTTCAAATAGTATGGCCAGGCCCAACCAGAAGAAAATAAGGCGCGATTATGACCAGTTTTGGCCAGATAGACTACTGCTTAGATCAATTATCTTAGAAAGTAGCATTCACTCATAGCTAGCATAGTTGATCGTAGTCAAGGTATGGAGAGAGTTTGGAGTAGTGGAACAGTGCTTGATAACTAAGAAACAGACAAATTAGGTGAATGTTGGTTGGTAAGATGGTCCTTAAGGCGTAATATATTTTCAGCTTTTAGATTTACGGAAACTGTGTAGTCAAATAAGTGTAGGCATATAAATAATAAAATAAAAAAGGAATACCTTATGGATACAGCGTTCACAAGTTGGGTATACACCATTTTAGATTTTTTGGCCGCAGTTTTTGTGGTGTTGTTAGGTTTAGGGCTTGTGGCTGTAGTCGTCATCTACATTATAGATGTCACCCAAACCAAGCAGGCAATTCGACGAAATTATCCAGTCATTGGGCGCTTCCGTTATTTGTTTGAGCACATGGGGGAATTCTTCCGGCAATACTTTTTTGCCATGGACCGAGAGGAGCTTCCTTTTAACCGGGCTGAACGATCTTGGGTATACAGAGCTGCCAAAAATGTTGATCGTACCTTGGCATTTGGTTCAACCCGGGATCTTCGTCCCCCGGGATCTATTTATTTTGTAAATTGCGCTTACCCTACTCGGGGTGAAGATGCAGTAGCAACAAGCCCTGTTACTATCGGCCCTTATTGTGAGCAACCCTATATTACCTCCTCACTCATTAACATCTCAGGTATGAGTTACGGTGCGTTGTCCAAGCCAGCAGTACAGGCACTTTCTTACGGTGCAAAAAAAGCAGGATGTTGGCTAAACACTGGTGAGGGTGGTTTATCTCCCTATCACTTGGAAGGGGGTTGCGACATTGTTTTCCAGATTGGAACGGCCAAGTTTGGTATTCGTGATGAATTAGGGCACATCAATGATGAGCGCCTTAGAAAGGTAGCAGTTCACCCTGAAGTAAAAATGTTTGAAATTAAATTAAGCCAAGGAGCAAAACCCGGTAAAGGTGGTATTTTGCCGGGAGCAAAGGTAACAAAAGAAATTGCAACTATCCGCGCTGTTGAAATTGGTAAGGACGCCATTAGTCCGAATCGTCACCCTGAAATTGTAGATGCTGATAGCTTGCTAGATATGATTGCCCGAATTCGTGAGGTATCAGGAAAACCGGTTGGTTTTAAAGCAGTTATTGGCGATACCGATTGGCTGGAAGATTTATTTCGTTTGATTCGGGTACGAGGTATCGAGTCAGCGCCAGATTTTATTACTGTAGACGGCGCTGAAGGTGGTTCTGGTGCTGCGCCAAAACCATTACTAGATTATATGGGATTACCTATTACTGAGAGTTTGCCTGAAGTTGTTGACCTACTGAGAGGGTATGGTTTACGGGAACGAGTAAAAGTTATTGCGTCTGGAAAAATGATCGTCCCTTCCGGTGTGGCTTGGGCCCTTTGTATAGGTGCAGATTTTGTAGCTAGTGCTCGAGGTTTTATGTTTTCTTTGGGATGTATTCAGGCCATGCAGTGCAATAAAAACTCCTGCCCGACGGGTATTACCACTCATGACCCTAAGTTACAGAGGGGTTTGAATTCTAGTCTTAAATCAGTGCGTGTGGACAACTATGTAACCAACTTACTCTATGACGTAGGGCTTATTGCTCATGCGTGTGGTGTTCTTGAACCCCGTGAGTTGAGGCGTACCCATGCCAGAGTTGTCGGAGGTTCCGGTCGTTCTCACAGCTTGGAGAAACTCTACCCAACGGTGGCCTCAGGTTCAAAATGTGCAACGACAGAATAATGGTGTGATTTTAAGTCTTTTTCGCTCTTTATTTGAAATGTGAAAAAGAGAAGTGAAGAAATACAAGGGATGAATTGAACTAGACTATAAGCAAACTTGAACAATCTATTTTACAAAAGGTAGAGGCTTATCCAGTAAGGAGAGCGTGATACCTCAGTAAAGGGAGTGTGATGGGAAAACCAATACATCAAACCAACTTTAGCCAACGAGACTTCGACGTATTTGGGCGGAAATTACATGATTGCTTAAAGGCTTTGGGGTTACTGCTCGATCGGTCTAGTTTTGGCTGTGGTAACACAAGTATTGGTGCCGAACTGGAATTGTATTTGCTGGATGCAGACGAACAGCCATTACCGCAAAATATAGATATTCAAAAACAGCTTAATGACCCCCAGTTAGCTCTTGAGCTTAACCGTTATAATCTTGAATACAATCTAACTCCTGTCTCTTCTTCTGGTTCACCATTTTCTGACCTTGAACAAGAAATGCTTCATATTTTGAGGCGACTACATCAGCTCACTTCAACGAATGGTGGGTATGTCTTGCCAATTGGTATTTTACCTACCTTAACGTCAAAAGATTTTGGCCCTGGGGTCATGACTGATGAGCCTCGATATCATGTATTGTCGGAGGCGCTTCATAAAATTCGTAATCCTGATTTGGGTATAAAGATTAGTGGATCAGATGCTATTCGGTTGGAGCAGGGTGATGTGACACTAGAGGGAGCCTGTACTTCTTTTCAGATACATTACCGTGTAGATCCTTCCCGTTTTTGTTTGTTGTGGAATAGTATTCAACTGGTGACGCCTTTGGTTTTGGGGGTGTCAGCTAATTCTCCTCTGCTGTTGGGTCACCGCTTATGGCACGAAACCCGGGTGCCATTGTTTAAGCAATCAATTGATGGCAGAGATACTTCCAGTAGTGAATGGCAGGAGCCGGGAAGAGTAAGTTTTGGCCATGGTTGGCTGCAAAGCGATCCTGTTGGGTTGTTTCGAGAAATGGTTAATCTATATCGGCCATTGATTCCAGTTTGTTCAAATGAAGAGCCCATTGCTACCGTAAAAAACGGAGGTACGCCCAAACTCGAAGAACTTTGCCTACATGATGGGACTGTATGGTCATGGAATCGGCCTATTTATGATCCTGAGATTGACCCTCATTTGAGAATAGAAATGAGAGCTCTTCCAGCGGGGCCGACGCCTATAGATATGGTGGCTAACGCAGCATTATTTATTGGTTTGGCAGAAGGCCTTGCAGAAGATTTGGCGCCATTATTGTCAGCACTGCCTTTTTCCTATGCAGAATATAATTTCTACCGAGCAGCTCAATTTGGCATAAATGCTTCAGTGATATGGCCTTCTTCCAATCAAAATAGTCTGAAGGAAAGACCGTTAATTGATGTCATCAAGGAGCTATTGCCTGTTGCAGAGCGTGGTTTGATTTCTATAGGTGTTACGGCTGATGAAGCAAAATATATGCTTGGGATCATAGAAGGGCGTTTGAATACGCAATGTAATGGTGCTGTGTGGCAGTTAAATCAGTATAGCCAGTTGATATCCAGAAACCTTGGACAACATGAAGCATGTAAAGCGTTGGTGACAGCTTACAGAGATCGGGCTATGACAAACCAGCCTGTAGCTCAGTGGAGCAACATATAAAGTTGCTGACGGCTAGAGTGGCCTACTGCAAATAGAGTGTATTGTAGCGAGAAGTCGAAATGATGATCGGGATAGAAAACTTTGAATTATGGGATAACCCAGCTCCTGAGGAGCTGGCTTCCACTGCAACAGAGTTCTTATATCAGTTGAAAGGTCCTACTATATTAAAAATATCGGGACGGGATACAAGCCGATGCCGTGTGGTTGTGACATTACTACATGGTAATGAACCTTCAGGTTTAAAAGCAGTTCATCGTTTAGTCCGGGATAAATGTGTACCAGAGGTAAATATATTAGTTGCTATTGTTTCGATAGATGCAGCTGTAGCTCAGCCGTTATTTTCTAATCGTTTTTTGCCCCATCAGCAGGATATGAACAGATTGTTTAAACCACCTTTTGATGGTGGTCAGGGCATTTTGGCCAAAAATCTATTGGATCTTATTCAAGAAGTGAGGCCAGAAGCTATTATCGATATACACAATACGTCAGGTGATGGCCCTGCGTTTTCAGTCTGTGTAAGACAGCATAAGCGATACTTGGATTTAGCCTCGTTATTTACTCATCGTGTCATTATTACAGGCCATAGGTTAGGTTCTCTGATGGAGGTAACCAGTTTAGGTTGTCCGGTGTTAACCGTTGAGTGTGGGGGGGCAATGCAGCCAGAATCTGATGAGATAGCGTTGCGTGGTTTGACGCGATTTTTTACCAAGCCCAAGTTATATCAATCTGTCACTGTTGAAGAGATGGATATTTATCATCACCCGGTACGCCTGGAGCTTTCTAGCAGTCGGCAATTAGTTTATTCCTGTGGCCCTCAGCTCAATGTCGATGTCACAGTCCCCACTCATATTGATCGACGTAATTTTGGTGTTGTTCGGCCAGATACGGCATTAGCCTGGCTGGGCCCGGCAGGCATTAATGCCCTGTGTGTGCTAGATGAGCAGGGTAATAATGTGATAGATGATTTCTTTGTCGTCCAGGACAACAAATTGTACCCCCGAACCACACTGAAATTATTTATGGCGACCACTGATCCCAAAATTGCAGTGACTGATTGTCTGTTCTATGCAGTTAAAGAGACGGATCACCAGTGGGATGAAACTGCTGATGTCGCTGAGTGGGAGATGAATTAAAGTTGTTTTAACAGAGTGTTTACGTAGTCGGGAACAATTTCTGAAGCAACACCATAAATCTGTTCATCAAATTTAGAGCCATTTGCCGAGGGTTCTAAATTGAGTTCAACTGTATGAGCACCAGCAGACTTGGCAATCTCAAAAAAACCAGCAGCAGGATAGACATTTCCCGATGTACCAATGGCCATAAACAGATCGCACGTTTCTAGTGCGTGATAAATTTTATCCATATAAAGCGGCATTTCGCCAAACCAGACGACATGGGGGCGAAGGTTCCCTGTTTGTTGACAACAATTACATACTGAAAGGGGAGAGGTTGCTTCATAACAGGGGAATATTTCTTTACTTTGGCTACACCGTATTTTTAATAACTCGCCATGAATATGAAGTAGGTTATTACCTGAAATTAAGTTACTTCCTGAACGTTCATGTAGGTCATCAATGTTTTGTGTCACAAGGGTATAGTTGCTCGAAATCTGTTCCGGCAGCTCTTGTTCTAACTTAGCTAATGAACTTTCTAGTTTAGCTAACGCATTCTCCAGTTTAGCTAATGCATAGTGTGCTGCATTTGGTTGTATCTCTGGACTCAGCAAATGCTCACGACGCAAATTATAAAAACGATGCACTGTTTCTGGATCGCGGGCAAAACCCTCCGGTGATGCTACATCTTCAATCCGGTGTTCTTCCCACAAGCCATCGCTGGCCCTAAAAGTTTTGATGCCGGATTCAGCAGAAATACCTGCGCCTGTTAGTATGACTATTGATGGGGTTTTTCTCTCATTCATAGCGATAATGTTGAAGGTGGAGGGAAAGCAATGAAAGAAGTTAAACTTTCTGGTATTCCCTAGGTCACATTGACATCATATTTTGGCAGAATTGCTCTATGCGCGATACCAGCCCTTTATTACTTGATACAGAGTTCCCTCCGTTAAATCGAACCTCACTAGCAACCTTGCAGGTTAATTTGGGGTATCTCTGCAATCTTAGTTGTACTCACTGCCATGTTAATGCTAGTCCAAACCGAACAGAGCTGATGGACCTTGATACGGTAAATTTAGTATTAGCGGTGCTCAAACAACAAGGCATAACTACCCTCGACCTGACAGGTGGGGCTCCCGAAATGAATCCCCATTTTCGATATTTGGTTACAGAGGCAACCAAATTAGGTGTAGAGGTAATTGATCGCTGTAATTTAACTATCTTACAAGAGCCCGGATATGAGTATTTGGCCCAGTTTCTTGCAGATCATAAAGTGACAATCGTAGCTTCATTGCCCTGCTATTCAGAGAAAAATGTCTCCGAACAAAGAGGAAAAGGCGTATTTGAACAGAGTATCGAAGTATTACAGCAGCTCAACAGCTTGGGTTACGGTGTTAAATCATCTCTACCGTTGAATTTAGTCTATAACCCTAACGGGGCTTTTCTGCCTCCGGACCAGCAGCAGCTGGAGAGGGAATATAAAACACGTTT